>CAZXNX010000156.1:0-6187 GCA_964642225.1 uncultured Solirubrobacteraceae bacterium
CCGCCGAGGAGCTCGCGCAGCGCGAAGGCCCGTCGGTGGCGGCGGAGGCCGATGCGGCGCGGCGCTCCCGCGCCCGGCTGCGCGCCGCCGGGGGACCGGTCCACCTGAGCGTCGTATGGGCGATGTACGGCGAGACCGGGCGCATGGCGACGCGCGCCGCGCATCCGCACGGCGAGGACTTCGTGCGGGTGAAGGCGCGACAGCTCGACTGGCTGACGGACGGGACGGAGGCGACCTGGAGCATCGTGGCGGTGGACGACGGGTGCCCCGACACACCGTCCAGCGCGGAGACGATGCGCCGGATCGCGGCGGCCGAGGGCCATCCGGCCCGCGGCCACCGCTCGATCACGGTCCTGCGCCTGGAGGACGTCCTGGCCCATGGCCCGTCGATCGGCCCGGCCTTCGACGCGCTCGTCTCGCCGGACCAGTCGCGCAAGGGCGGGTCGATCCTCGCGGGCCTGGCGCACGCGCTGCGCGTCCGGGAGGCCGAGCCCGCCGGCCCCCACGTCATCGCCTACACGGACGCGGACCTCTCGGCCAACCTCGCCCAGCTCGGCGCGCTCGCCGCACCGATCCTGCGTTCCATGTCCCGGGACCGGCCCACGGGCGCACCACCCGTGGTCGCCGCGCTCGGCCAGCGCTACGGCATGCCGGGCGCCGTGCTGGTGAAGCCCGACGGGCCCTCGCGAGAGCCGCGGAGCACGGGCGGCAAGCCGGACAAGGTCATCGTGCTCTTCCGGCACGCGGTCCGCGCGGCCCTCATCCCGCAGCTCGCCCACGTCCTCGACACGCAGGCGGGGTTCAAGGGCTTCGACGCCCCGGCGCTGCGGCCGGTGCTCGGGCGGATGGCGTCCTTCGACGAGAGCTTCGACGTCGAGCTGCTCATCCATCTGGCCCAGCGGTACGGGGCCGGCGCCCTGGCGGTGGAGCCCATCGTCTTCACCGAGGACTTCGCGGCGACGAACTTCCCGTCGGTGGACCCCGGCCCGCGGCACCTGGCGATGGTCGAGCAGGTCGTCGGGCTGTACGACCGGTTCGTCGCCCCGACGCAGCCCGCAACCGGCGAGGCGGCGGCGCTGCTGGAGCTCGTCCGCGACCTCGACGTGCCCTCCTACGTACGCCTGATCGAGGCGCTGAGAGCCGAGGACGACGGAGACGAGACGCTGTTCGACCGGCGCTGGACGGCGGCCCATCTCCGCGGGCTGCTCGGCTTCTGAACACAACCCGTCGATCGGGTCCTGGCGCGGATACACTGCCCGCCGTGACCGATGCCGCCCCTGGGGCCGCGGGGGCCGACCGATCGGGTGCTCGGTGGGATCCGCTCCTGCGCCGCGCCCCGCTCATCCTGTTCCTGGCCCTCTGCGTGGTCGCCGTCGTGGGGCTGCTGCGCTACCGCACGGACGCCGCCTACGACACGCTGAGCGCGCTGATCTGGGCGCGGGAACTCGTGCACGGGCACGTCCCCGACTACAGCTTCTACCGCGCGCCCACGCCCCATCCGCTGCTCATCGGGGTGGCGATCCCGCTGCTGCTGCTCGGCAAGGCCGCGTCGACCGCGATGGTCGCGCTGAGCGTCGCCGGCCTGCTGGCGCTCGTCGCGGGGACCTACCGCCTGGCCAAGGTCGGCGCCGGCGTCCTGGGCGGCGTCGCGGCCGCCGCCATCGTCGCCACGCGGCTGGACTTCTGGTGGCTGGCCTCGGTCGCCTACCTCGACATCCCCTACGCGGCGATGATCGTCTGGGCCGCGGCACTCGAGGCGGAGCGGCCGCGCCGCGGCGGTGCCGTCTGGGTCCTGCTCGTGCTGGCCGGGCTGCTGCGCCCCGAGGCGTGGCTGCTGGCCGGTGTGTACGTGGTGTGGATGGGCTGGCGCGCCGACAACGCCCGGCGCGCGCGGTACGTCGCCTACGCCGCGATCGCCCCCGTCGTGTGGTGCCTCACCGACCTGCTCGTGACGGGGAACCCGCTCTTCTCGCTCTTCTACACGAACACCCTGGCCGCGGAGCTGCACCGCGACAAGCCGCTCCTGCACCTGCCGTACCTGATGCTCTACTACCTGTACATCCTGCTGAAGGCGCCCGTCTTCCTGATGGCGGTGCTGGGCCTCGTGCTGGCGTGGGTGCGCCGCAAGCGGGAGTTCATCGTCCCCGTCGTCCTCGTGGTGACCACGGGGTTCACCTACCTGGTGATCGCCTCGGGCGGGCTGGCGACCGTGTGGCGTTACCTGCTCCTCGCCGCGATCGGGCTGGCCGTGTTCGCCGGCTACGCCCTGACCGGGTGGACGCAGATGGCCGACGGCAGCCGCTGGCGGCCCCGCTGGGCGGTCGCCTCGGCGGTGGCGGTCGCGCTGGGCGTGCTGTGGACGGCGGTGCACATCGACCCGCGCTGGATCGACCGGGAGCTGGAGCTCCGCGCGCGGCTGCGCACCTCGGTCGAGCAGCTCGTCGACCGTCCCCAGATCCGGGCGGCGCTGCGTTGCGGGCCGCTGAGCGTGCCCAACCACAAGCTCATCCCGGCCCTGCGCTGGTACCTGGACATGGACGGCGAGCAGATCATCGCCCGCTCCGACCTGGACCGCCCGGCGCAGACCGGCGGTGTCGCGCTCGCGATCGCCACGCAGTTCGAGCGCCGCCCTGACCTCAACGTCTACGAGGCCCCGGTGGACGAGCCCAAGAACATCCAGGTGCCGCCCCCCGGCTTCACGCGGATCAAGGGCACGCGGTACTACCGGGCGTACACGCGCTGCCCCTGATCGACCTCGACCGGCTCGCGCCGCAGCTTCAGCCCCAGCACGCCCACGAAGAAGCTCGCCCCGACCGTCTCGAAGCCCAGCGCGGTGAGGAGCAGGCCGGGCACCGCCAGCCGCATCGTGTCCGAGTAGACGAGGTTGCCGAAGTCCTTGCGCGCCCAGGCCGCGACCGTGAGGCCGAGCAGCACGAGGCCGCACGCGAACATCACCACACCGATGATCAGGCCGCGGTCGACGGACACGGCGCCGGCCAGGCGCTCCACCCGCGTGTCCGGCGGGATCAGCCCCTCCGAGATCGCGAAGAGCTTGGTGAACACGGCCAGCAGCACGGACTGGAACCCGCAGATGATCGCCACCGTGCCGAACACGAGCGTGTGGGCGTCGAAGCTGAGGCCCCCGATGTCCACGCGGGGCAGGGCCAGCGCGTAGGCCAGCAGGCCCAGGAGCATGAGGACCATCCCGGGGACGAGGAACAGGCGGCGCGGGCTGTAGATGAGGAAGAAGCGCAGCGTCCGCCAGCCGTCGCGGAACGTGTGCAGGTGGGGCGGGTGCGACGTGCGCCCGTCGGGATGCAGCGTGATCGGGACCTCGGCGATCCGCGCATGGTTGAGGCTGGACTTCACGATCATCTCGGTCGCGAACTCCATGCCCTCGCACCGCTGGTCGAGCTGGTCGTACCACTCCTTGGTGAACCCGCGCATCCCGCAGTAGATGTCGTGGATCGGCACGCCGAACCAGCGCCGGGCCAGCATGGAGAACAGCGGGTTGCCGAGCCGCCGGTGCAGCCAGGGCATGGCACCCGGCAGCACCTGCCCGCCGCCGGACGGCAGCCGGCAGCCCTGGACCAGGTCGTAGCCCTCGCGCAGCTTGTCGACGAACCGGGGCAGGTCGAGGAAGTCGTAGCTGTCGTCGGCGTCGCCCATGAGCACGTAGCGCCCGCGGGCCTGGGCGATGCCGCCCATCAGGGCGCTCCCGTATCCCGGCTCGGGGACGTGCACGACCCGGGCGCCGAGTCGCTCGGCGATCTCCACCGAGTCGTCCGTGCTCCCGTTGTCGGCGACGATGACCTCGCCGTCGATGTCGTGCTCGGCCATGGCCCGCTGGGCCTTGCCCACGCACACGGCGAGCGTGTCGGCCTCGTCCAGGCACGGGATGACGACCGAGAGCTCCACTGCGCCAGATCCTAGATGAGCGGGGCGGCGCCATGGGATTGACACACACCGGATCCCGGCACGTGTCGGCGGCGATCCATAGGCTGCGCGCACATGGAGGCTCACGAGGCACTACGCCGTCACGAACACGTCGCCGGCGCGCACGACCATCACAACCTCGAGCTCGAGCCCGACGGCACCCGGCGCCTGGCCCAGCAGGCCGCCGTCGTCGTGGCGATCATCGCGGGATTCCTCGCCGTGGCCACCTTCCTCTCCAACGAGGCGGTGAAGGAGGTCATCACCGAGGAGACGCAGGCGGCGGAGACCAGCGCTCGCCTGGAGGCCAACAACACCAAGACGACGATCGCCGACTCCAACGCGGTGCTCCTGCGCGTGATCGGCGCCGACAGCACCGCGCAGAAGCAGGCCGTCGCCAAGGCCGAGGCCCTGGAGGCGCGGATCACCGAGGAGCTGGCCCCCATCGACCGTGAGCTGGCCGCCGAGATCAGGGCCAACCGCGCCGAGGGCGCCACCGCCGAGGATCAGCACCTGTTCTTCGAGCTCTCCCAGGTGGGGCTGCAGATCGGCATCGTCCTGGCCGGCATCGCGATCCTCGCCCGCCGGCGCTGGCTCCTGGGCGGCGGCATCGTCGTCGCCACGGTCGGCGTCGCGCTCCTAGGCCTCGGCGCCATCGCCTGAGCTTCGGGCGAGCGCCTGGCGTTGCCGCTCGTGCACGGCCGGCAGCCACTCCCCGCCGTAGGCCGACGGGTCCAGCCGGGGGTCGCTGAACTCCTCGCCGTCGCGCAGCGCGTGCAGGTACGCCCGGTCCAGGTCGATCCGGGTGCGCACCTGGTCGCCGCTGCCGACGGACCCGTGGCCGGGGACGACGACCTCGGCCTCGTCCGCCACGCCCTCGAGCAGCCGCAGGGCGGCGAGGTGGTCCTCGACCGGGTCCGCGGCGCCGCCCAGGTCCAGGAAGGGGATGAGGATGTCCGACAGCATGTCGGCGGCGAGGAGCACCCCGCGCTCCTCGATCCACAGCGACGCGTGCCCGGGGGCGTGCGCCTGGTGCTCGATGATCCGCACGTCAGGGCCGTCCCAGGGAATCCGCGTGGCGCCGGCGGGCAGGCCGGTGATGTCACCGAGCAGGTCCAGCCCCACCTCGTCGGCGATCTCGGGCGGCAGCATCCCGGCGACGCGGGCCCGGGCGCCCGCGTCCGACAGGCGCTCCCGGACCGTGGCCGCGCAGCGGGCCGTGCCGTACCGGGGCGCCGGGCCGAGCTCGGCGTGCCAGAGCAGGTGATCCCAGTGCGGGTGCGTCGAGAAGCCGGCCACCACCGGCTGACCCAGCTCGCGCAGGTCACCGGCGAGGCAGACCAGCTCGTCGCCGGTGATCCCGGGGTCGACGAGCAGCACGCCGTCGCGGCCCTGCACGACGACCGTGTTGGTCTGCATGAACGTGCTCTGGTGCACCAGCACGCCGTCCGCCACCCGGCTCAGCATGGGGCCACCGCGGGCAGGCCCAGCGCGGCGAACTGGCCGGGGACGAAGGTGAGGATCTCGGCGACGACGCCGTCGGCCATGCGCAGCACGTCGATCGCCAGCGGCCGGTAGTCCTCCTCGCCGTCCCGCCGGCGGTAGACCCCGATCGCCGGCTGGCCGTTGGCCCGCGTCACCACGCAGCGCATGTCGCCGAACGCGGGAGTGCCGAAGCCGCCCTCCTGCCAGGCCGCGTACATCCGCGCGCGCCCCGTGATGGCCACCGGGTCCGGCGGCATCGCCCAGCGCGCGTTCTCGGCCAGCAGCGCGAGCAGCTGCCCCTCGTCGTGCTGCTCGTGGACGGCGACGTAGCGCTCCACGAGCTCGCGCTCCTGCCCCTCGTACGCGGCGCTCCACGCCTCACGGTCCGGCGCGAGGTGCTCCTGCAGCACCGCGCGCGCCCGCTGCAGCGAGGAGTTCAGCGCCGCGACCGAGACGTCCAGCAGCGCCGCGCTGTCAGCGGCCGACCACCCGAGCACGTCCCGCAGCAGCAGCGCCGCACGCCCCTGCGGCGGCACCTGTTGCACCGCGACGATGAACGCCAGCTCGATCGTCTCCCGGGACACCGCGACGGCCTGCGGCTCCTGCGCCGCGGCAGCCACGAGCAGGTGCTCCGGGTACGGCTCCAGCCACGGCACCTCGAAGGCCCGGTTGCCCTCGGCGGTGACCGAGGGGACGGACGGCCTCCGGCCGATGATGTCCAGGGCCGCGTTGGTGGCGATGCGGTAGAGCCAGGCGCGCAGCGTCGAGC
>CAZXNX010000157.1:0-6098 GCA_964642225.1 uncultured Solirubrobacteraceae bacterium
GAGATGTTCCGCGAGGCGGTCAAGGGCTACACCCAGGACTACGACGACCAGGACGTCGCCGAGGCCGGCACGTTTCCGGCGTCGGACCCGCCCTCCACCACCGCGCCCGGCAACGGCGAGGACGCCGGACAGGCGGCGGCGCTGCCCACGCTGGCGCGCACCGGCGGCGCGGTGCCCGTCACGCTGGCCGACGGCACCGCGTGCACGCTGGACCACGGCGCGGTCGTCATCGCGGCGATCACCTCGTGCACCAACACCTCCAACCCGTCGGTGATGCTCGGCGCCGGGCTGGTGGCCCGCAACGCCCGCGCCCGCGGGCTGCAGCGCAAGCCGTGGGTCAAGACGTCGCTGGCCCCGGGCTCCAAGGTCGTCACCGAGTACCTGGAGCGCGCCGGCCTGGACGAGGACCTCGACGCCCTCGGGTTCAACCTCGTCGGCTACGGCTGCACCACCTGCATCGGCAACTCGGGCCCGTTGCTGGAGGAGGTCTCGGCCGCCATCCAGGAGCACGACCTCACCGCGGTCTCCGTCCACAGCGGCAACCGCAACAGCGAGGGCCGCATCAACCCCGACGTGAAGATGAACTACCTGGCCTCGCCGCCGCTGTGCGTGGCCTACGCGATCGCCGGGACGATGGACATCGACCTGCTCCACGACCCGCTCGGGCAGGACCAGGAGGGCAAGGACGTCTTCCTCAAGGACATCTGGCCGTCCTCGGACGAGGTCGCCCGCACGGTCGAGGAGGCCGTGCAGTCCGACATGTTCCGCAAGAGCTACGGCCAGGTCTACGACGGCGACGTGCACTGGAACGCGCTGGTGGTCCCCACCGGCGACCGGTTCGCGTGGGACGACACCTCGACCTACGTGCAGCAGCCGCCCTACTTCGAGGGCATGCCGCGCACGCCGGAGCCCGTGGCCGACATCCTCGGCGCCCGGGTGCTGGCCAAGCTCGGCGACAGCGTCACCACCGACCACATCTCCCCGGCCGGCGCGATCAAGAAGGACGGCCCGGCCGGCGCCTACCTGATCGCCAACGGCGTGGAGCCGCGCGAGTTCAACTCCTACGGCTCCCGGCGCGGCAACCACCAGGTGATGGTGCGCGGCACGTTCGCCAACATCCGCCTGCGCAACCAGCTCGCCCCCGGCACCGAGGGCGGCGTGACGCTGCACCTGCCGTCGGCCGAGCCGATGTCGATCTTCGACGCCTCGGAGCGGTACGCCAAGGAGGGGACGCCGCTGGTCGTGCTCGGCGGCAAGGAGTACGGCTCGGGGTCCTCGCGCGACTGGGCGGCCAAGGGCACCAGCCTGCTCGGCGTCCGCGCGGTCATCGCCGAGTCCTACGAGCGCATCCACCGCTCCAACCTCGTCGGGATGGGCGTGCTGCCCCTGCAGTACCCGGAGGGGCAGAACGCGGAGTCGCTCGGGCTGACCGGGCTGGAGGTCTTCGAGATCCTCGGCCTGGCCGAGCCGCTCAACGCGGGGGAGACGCCCAGGACCGTGACGGTGGTCGCCGGCAACGTGGAGTTCAGCGCCACGGTGCGGATCGACACGCCGAAGGAGGCGGACTACTTCCGCCACGGCGGGATCCTGCCCTACGTGCTGCGCCAGCTCGCCGGGCTGCTCTAGCCGCAGCGGCGGGATCGGCCCGGCAGGCGCCCTGGATAGGGTGTCGGCCATGTCGATTCCGCCTGTTCTGCGCTCCCTGCTCACCGCGACCGGCCCCTCGGGCTACGAGACGGCGCCGGCCGCCGTGTGGCGGGAGGCGGCGGCCGCCTGGGCCGACGACGTGCAGGTCGATCACATGGGCACCTCGACGGCACGGGTGAAGGGCACGGCGGGCGGCCCGACGCTGGCGATCGTCGGCCACATCGACGAGATCGGGCTCATCGTCACGCACATCGACGACAACGGCTTCCTGCGCTTCATCGGCGTCGGGGGCTGGGACCCGGTCATCCTCATCGGCCAGCGGGTCGAGCTGACGACGAAGGACGGGATCGTCCTGGGCGTCATCGGCAAGAAGCCGATCCACCTGCTCAAGCCGGAGGAGCGCAAGGCCGCCGCGGAGATGAAGGACCTGCACATCGACATCGGCGCCGCCGACGGCGACGAGGCCAAGGCCGCCGTGCGGATCGGCGACGTGGCCGTCATCTCCGGCGAGCCGGTCGAGCTGCCCAACCAGCGCGTCGTGTCGCGCTCGATGGACAACCGCCTCGGCTGCTACGTGGCGTTCGAGGCCGCCCGGATCGTCAAGGAGGCCGGCGGCGCGGCGGGCGACGTCATCGCGGTGGCGGGCGTGCAGGAGGAGACGGGCCTGTCCGGCGCCGCCACCCTGGCCCACAACGTCGACATCGACCTGGCGATCGTGACCGACGTGACGCACGCAACGGACGCGCCCGGCATCGACGTCAACGAGATCGGCGCGCACGCCTTCGGCTCGGGCCCGGTCATCGAGCGCGGCGTGAGCATCAGCCCGATCGTCAGCGACCTGCTGCTGGAGACGGCGGACGCCGAGGGCATCCCGCACACGCTCGCGGCCAGCGCCCGGCGCACGGGCACCGACCTCGACGAGCTGCACATCAGCCGGGGCGGCGTGCCCTCCGGCCTCGTCTCGCTGCCGCTGCGCTACATGCACTCCCCGGTGGAGATGATGCAGCTCGACGACATCGAGAACGCGGCGAAGCTGATTGCGGCCTTCGCGCTGGCGCTGCCGGCCGACCAGCGGTTCCTGCGCTAGACGACGGTCGTCTCGCGCTCGGCGACGGGCGCCGCCTGCGCGACGGGCGCCGGGGCGCTCGCGGTGATGGCGGTGCGGGGGGCCTTCTCGTCGTCGTCGCTGTCGAGGATCCCGCTCATCGAGTCCTTGAAGCCGCGCAGGCCCTTGCCGAGCGACTTGCCGGCGTCGGGGAGGCGCTTGGGGCCGAGCACGATCAGCGCGATGATGAGCACGATGGCGATTTCCATGGGTCCGATGTTCGGCATGTCCGTCCTCTTCTGCAGGGGTGTGGGTCGCCGGTGTCTGCGCGCCGGGTCGCTCGCCGGATCAGCCACGGCGTGCGCCGACGCGCCCAACCGGCGATGATGGGCCGGTGCTCTTCCTCTTCGACATCGACGGAACCCTTCTCCTGAAGGCGACGAGCGAGCACCGTGAGGCACTGCACGAGGCGATCACCGAGGTGTGGGGCGTGCCGGATCCGGGGGCCGCGAGCGTCGAGGCGGCGGGGCGCACCGACCAGGACATCGCCCGCGAGATCCTCCTGCTGTCGGGGGTCAACCGCCACATCGAGGATCGCTTCGACGCGTTCCGCGAGGCCGCGGTGCGCTCCTACGCCCGTCGCTGCCCGAAGGACCTCAGTGCCCAGGTCGCGCCCGGGATGCCGGAGCTGCTGCAGGAGCTCGCGGCCGACGGGGCGACGCTGTCGCTCGTCACCGGCAACCTCGAGCCGATCGCGCGCATCAAGCTGCGCGCCGCCGGCATCGGCCACTTCTTCGCCCCCGGCCAGGGCGGCTTCGGCTCCGATCACGAGGAGCGGGCGATGCTCCCGCAGATCGCCCGCCGCCGGGCGGCGCAAGTGGCGGGCCGCGACGGCTCCTGGCCGCGCGCCGACACCATCGTCATCGGCGACACGCCCCGCGACATCGCCTGCGCCCGGGCCGACGGCGTCGCGGTCATCGCGATCGCGACCGGCCCCTACGAGCTCGAGGCGCTGTGCGACGCCGACGCCGTCGTCTCCTGCCCGGACGACATTCCCAACGCGCTCAGGGAATTGGCCGCGCTCTCGCGCTGAGAGTGGACTACGCCGCGGTGTTCGAGGGCTCTGCCCGAGAACCCGCTGAGGCAACCGAGCCGCCAGGCGAGGTTGCCCAGTAACCGTCTTGGCCCACGGGCGTCTCGCTCGCCACGGCCGCCAAGGCGGTACGGGCCTCGTCGGTGGAGATGTCCAGCAGGGACGCGACCTCGATGGAGGCCAGCGGCCAGGGGGCCCATTCGAGCACCTCGGTCACGTCGGCCGGCGGATCGCGCTGCTCCAGCGTCGGGTCGAGGTTGGCGAGCACGGCCTCGTAGGTCTCGCCGGGCTGGAAGCCGGGGGCCGCGGCGGTGGTCCCGTCGGCGGCGCGGAAGATCAGGGATGGCGCGGTGTAGCGGTGGCCGCCGTCCTTCGTGGAGGCCAGGCGGTCGGGCTGGGCCAGCGCGGCGGGGTGGGGGTCCCGGGCCGCGGCCATGTCGGCGCGCAGTTCGATCGACACATCCGGGTCGCGGACCCAGGCATCGAGGTCGGCGACGTCGATGCCCGCCTCGACGGCAGCCTGCTCGATCAGCGCGGGATCGTCCAGGACGCCGCCGCCCATGTTCAGCACGCGCAGCCGCCGCAGGAGCCGGTCGGCGCGTTCGGGCGCGTACTGGCGGGCGGCCACGAATGCGCGGCAGGCCGGGGCGGTGGCGTGCATGCGCGGGCGCAGCGTGTCGTCAATCGGCATGCCCCACTCCGCACGCAGCTGGCGATGGCCGCGCTGCAGCAGCTCCGGCGTGAAGCCCTTGGCCAGGTAGTCGTCCGGCGACTCCGACAGCACGATCATCCGGGTGTCCCACACCAGCTGGTCGCCGTAGCGCCACTGCAGGGTGAGCAGCCGCGGTTCGGCCGAGAACGCGAACGGGCAGCCTGGGTCGGTGAAATGCGTGACGGAGATAGTTGCCATGGCAACCATTCTATCGCGGCCCGGCCCGCGGCCCGGTGCGCCCGCACCCCGCGGGTAGGGTTCGGGCGATGGCGGAGTCCTCTCGGACGGCAGGGCCGGGGCCGGCGCCGCGTGCTGGAGCGGCTGTCGCGTGGTCGATCGGCCTCGGGCTCCTCACCCTCGTCGCGGTGCAGGTGGTCCACGGCCACAGCTACTGGAACTACAGCGAGGGCGTCTACGCGCTGACGAGCCGCCTGTTCCTCCACGGCGACGAGCTCTACGGCACCATGGTCGCCGCCCAGCTGCCGCCGATCTTCTTCGCCGGGGCGGGGATCCTGGCCGTGCACGACGGCCTCACCTGGCTGCGCCTGGTCCTCGGCGCCCTGCAGCTCGGCGCCGGGCTGCTCGGCGCGGTCGCGGTGTGGCGGATGACGCGCAGCACGGCGGCCACCGCCCTCACCGCGCCGCTGGCGCTGCTCACCCCGTGGGCCATCCACGAGCACGGGGCGCTCACGCCCGAGATGTTCCTGGCGCCGCTGCTGCTCGCCGGGGTGCTGCTGGCCGACCGGCCCGGGAAGGCGCCGCTGGTCGGTGTGCTGGCCGGGCTGTGCGCCTTCATCAAGGTCCCGTTCCTGCTGCCCGCCGTGGTGCTCGTCCTGTGCAGCGCCGACCGCTGGCGCACGGCGCGCTGGGCGGCCGGGGTGCTCCTCGCGCAGGTGCTGGCCGCCACCGCCGTCTTCGGCTCCGCCCTGTGGCGCGACACCGTGACCGCCCAGTTCGACACCGGCACCCGCGCGCTCTCGCAGCTCGTCGGCTACTGGGCGCAGGCGCTGTGGAACCTCATCTGGCTGATCGTGCCCGCCGGTGTCGCCACCTGGTGGCGCGAGGACACGCGCGACCCGGCGCTGGCGCTGCGCCTGGGCGCCCTGGCGCTCGCCACGCTCCTGACCGTGTGGACGACCACGAAGAACGGCACGGGCCTCAACTCCCTCGTGCCGGTGGAGGCGATGCTCGTGCCGCTGGCCATGACCGGGGCCGTGGTCGGCGTGCGGCGGGCCCGGGCCGCCGGGGCCGCGAGGTCGTGGCGCTGGGCCGGGCCCGCACTGGCCGTCGGGCTGGTGATGGTGGTCGCGCAGGGCATCTCGCTGATGGCCGACCCGCGCACCGGCTTCCCCTTCCTGCGTCCCTTCTCGGCGCCGGCATGGGGGATCTCGCTCACCGGCGAGGAGGTGGATCAGGTCGTCGCCCGCGCGCGGGCCTGCGACCCGGCGCTGGCCACGAGCTACGCGCCGTACATCGCCTTCCTGGCCCACCGCCGCCCGCCCGGGGGCCAGCCCGACGGCTTCATCACCGTCCGCAGCGCCGCGCTGGCGCCCGCCGCGCGCGCGATCGCGGCCGACCTGCCCGTCTGCCCGGGCTGAGCG
>CAZXNX010000158.1:0-4506 GCA_964642225.1 uncultured Solirubrobacteraceae bacterium
GTCTCCTGAACGGTCACGCCCCGTATATTCCTGACAGACCGTCAGGACAGGCGAACAGGAGGCACCGGGTGGATCTCAACGACACTCCAGAGCAGGCGGCGTTCCGCGCCACGACACGTGCATGGCTCGAGGCGCACAAGGCGCAGGCGCCGCCGCGCAGCGGGGAGTCCGACGACCCCGCCTACATCGACTCCCGCCGGGCCTGGCAGCGCCAGCTCGCCGAGGCGGGGCTCGCCGGGGTGACGTGGCCCACCGAGTTCGGCGGCCAGGGCCTGGGCCCGATCGAGAACGTGATCGTGGGCCAGGAGATCGGCCGCGCCGGCGTCCCCGGCATCCTCGACGTGATCGGCGTCGGCATGCTCGGCCCGACGATCATCGCCCACGGCAGCGAGGAGCAGAAGACCCGCTACCTCGGGCCGATGCTCCACGGTGACGAGGTGTGGTGCCAGATGTTCTCCGAGCCGGGCGCCGGCTCCGACCTGGCCGCCGTGGCGACCCGTGCGGTGCAGCGCGACGACGGCTCCTGGGTGCTCAACGGCCAGAAGGTGTGGACGACGAACGCCCAGTTCTCCTCCTACGGACTGGTGCTCGCCCGCACCGACCCGGACCAGCAGAAGCACCGCGGCATGACGATGTTCGTCATCCCGATGGACGCCGACGGCGTCACGGTGCGCGGCCTGCGCCAGATCTCCGGCGAGGCCGAGTTCAACGAGGTGTTCTTCGACGACGTGGTGCTGCCGGCCGAGGCCGTGTGCGGCCCGGTCAACGGCGGGTGGGGCACGGCCCTGACCACGCTGATGTTCGAGCGCCTGACGATCGGCCTGGGCTCGGAGTCGTTCGGCTACCGCGCCGACCGCTACGCCGCCCCGATCGCCGCCGACCCGGTGGCCGCCAAGGACAGCGAGGTGCGCCACCGCCTCGGTGAGCTGGCCACCGAGCTGGCCGCCGTGCGCTGGCAGTCCTACCGCACGCTGAGCGCGCTGGGCCAGGGGCAGATCCCCGGCCCCGAGGCGGGCCTGGCCAAGGTCACCACCGTCAACGCCGCCATCGCGGCCGGGGAGCTGATCGCCGACATCGTCGGCCCCGACGCCCTGGGCCCCGACAGCGAGTGGGGGTACATGATCTCGTTCCTGCCCGGGCTGAAGTCGGCCGGCGGCACCGAGGAGATCCTGCGCAACATGATCGGCGAGCGGGTCCTCGGCCTGGCGCCGGAGCCGCGCCTGGACAAGGGCATCCCCTTCTCCGAACTGCGCGCCAAGGAAAAGGAGGCGGTGGCATGAACCTCGCACTGAGCGACGAGCAGGAGTTCCTGCGGGAGGCCGCCCGCGGCGCGCTCTCGCGGTTCAAGACCGTCGAGGCGGCGCGCGACGCGCTGGAGGGCGGCGCGCTGCCCGACCTGTGGCCCACCGCGGTGGAGGCCGGCTGGACCGGGCTCCTCGTGGACGAGGAGCACGGCGGCGCCGGGCTCAGCGTCTTCGACGCGATGCTGGTGGCGGAGGAGACCGGCCGCTTCCTGGCCGGCGTCCCCCTCATCTCCGTGCTGCAGGCCACGTCGGTGCTGAACGCGGCCGGCCACGCCGATCTGACCGCCGCCGCCACCGGTGAGCTGCGCGCGGCCTTCGTGCCCGCCCGCCCGCCCGGCGACCGTGAGACGGCGTGGACGATCGACCCGGCCTCCGGGCTGGATCGCGCCCCGCTGCCCTCGGCGTCCATCGACGGCACCGCCATCACGGTGGACGGAACCGCCCACTGGGTGCTCGACGCCCCGGGCGCCGACGTCCTCGTCGTGCCGGCGCAGCTGGCCGACGGCACGCTGGTCGTCGCGGCCATCGCCGGCGACCAGGCGCAGGTGGAGGCCGTGCAGGGCTACGACGCCACGCGCTCCCTCGGCCACATCACGTTCAGCGGCGCCACCGGCACCGTGGTGCACGCGGGCGCCGACGACCTGACCCGGGCGTGGTACCTGGGCCAGAGCCTGCTGGCCGCCGAGTCGGTCGGCACGGTGGAGACCGTCCTGGAGATGGCGCTGGAGTACGCCAAGGAGCGGTTCACCTTCGGGCGCACCATCGGCTCCTACCAGGCGATCAAGCACGGCCTCGTGGAGATCCTGCGGCTGCGCGAGAACGCGCGGTCCCTGCTGTTCTGGGCCGGCTACGCCGCCGACAACGCCACGGAGGAGTTCCCGCTCGCGGCGAGCTGCGCGCGGACCGCCGGCAGCAAGGCGCTGGACTTCGCCGCGCAGCGCAACATCGCCACGCACGGCGGCATCGGCGCGACGTGGGAGCACGACGCGCCGCTGTACTTCCGCCGCGCGCAGCTCTCGCGCCGCCTCCTGGGCGGCTCGGCCGACGCGACGGACCGCGTCGCGTCGGAGCTGATCGCCTCCGCTACGGCGTGACGATCGGGAAGCCGAGGTCGGGCGGGTCGAGCAGGCCGAAGAGCTCGGCCAGCTTGAGCCCGTCCCCCTCGACGATGAAGTGGCCGGCCTCGACCAGCTCGGCGAGGTCGGCCTTCTGGGCGACCAGGCGGTCCAGGGCGTGGCGGGGGATGGTGAGCGTGGCGTCGGGGTCGGCCGCCCCGCGCCCCGCCACGTGGGTGAGCGCGCCGTTGGAGAGCGTGAGCGCGTAGATCTCCTCGACGTCCGGGAAGACCCAGGTCAGCGAGATCCGCGTGTCGCCGGCCCGCACCCCGTCGATGCGCACGGCCAGGCCGTCCAGGAGCTGCTCGCCGGTGAGATGGGCGATGAGCCCCACGCCCGGCGCCTCGCCCGGCACGCCCTGGACGCCGTTGCGCAGCTCCAGCGCGCCCATGAGGTAGAAGTTGCGCCAGGTCGCGTTCTCGGCGCCGTAGGCGAGCTGCTCGAAGGCCTGCGCCTGCAGCTCCCGCGCCGCGATGTTCTCCGGGTCGGCGAACACGACATGGCCGACGACCTCGGCGACCCAGCGGTGGTCGCCCTCCTCGAAGGACTGCCGGGCCCGGGCGAGCACGGCGTCGGCGCCGCCCATGTACTCCACGTAGCGCGCGGCAGCCGGCTCCGGCGGGTGGGCCCACAGGTGGGCGGGATTGCCGTCGAACCACCCCATGTAGCGCTGGTAGATGCCCTTGACGTTGTGGCTGACCGAGCCGTAGTAGCCCCGGCAGTGCCACTGGCTCGCCAGCCCGGGCGGCAGCTCCAGCTGCTCGGCGATCTCGCTGCCCACCAGCCCCCGGTTGGTGAGGCGCAGGGTCTGGTCGTGCAGGAACTTGTAGAGGTCGCGCTGCGCGGCGAGGAACTCGGTGATCCGCTCGCGGCCCCAGCGCGGCCAGTGGTGCTGGGCGAAGACGACGTCGGCCTCGTCGCCGAACAGCTCGATCGCCTCGTTGAGGTAGGCCGCCCACGCCGCCGCGTCGCGCACCAGCGCGCCCCGCGGGGTGATCACGTTGTGCATGTTGTGCGTGGCGTTCTCGGCCACGCACAGCGCCCGGCGCTCGGGGAACAGGAAGTTCATCTCCGCCGGCGCCTCGGCGCCCGGGGTCATCTGGAAGACCATGCGGATCCCGTCGACGACCTCCTCCTGCCCGGTCCGCGAGATCGTCACGGTCGGCGCCAGCAGCGACACCCGGCCCGACGAGGTGGTCATCCCCAGGCCCGCGCTGACCTGGCCCTGCGGGCCCTTCTCCAGCAGCGCGCCGTACATGTAGGAGGCGCGGCGCAGCATGGCCGGCCCCGCGTACACGTTCTCGCTGATCGCGTGCTCCATGAAGCCCTCGGGGGCCAGCACGGGGATCCGGCCCGCCTCGACATCCTCGCGGGAGACGACGCCCTCGGCCCCGCCGAAGTGGTCGACGTGGGAGTGCGTGTAGAGCATGCCGGTGACCGGCCGGTCGCCCCGGTGCTCGCGGTACAGCGCCAGCGCGGCGGCCGCGGTCTCGGCGGAGATGAGCGGGTCGATGACGAGCACGCCCTCGTCGCCCTCGACGATCGTCATGTTCGAGAGGTCCAGGCCGCGCACCTGGTAGATGCCCTCGGCGACCTCGAACAGGCCGTGGACCTTGTTGAGCTGCGCCTGGCGCCAGAGGCTCGGGTTGACGGTGTCGGGGCAGTCCTCGTCCAGGAACGAGTAGGCCTCCATGTCCCACACGACGCGCTCGTCGGTGTCCCGCACCAGCGCCGGCGACAACGTGCCGACGAACCCCCGGGTGGCATCCGCGAAGTCCTCGCGATCGGCGAAGGGGAGCTCGAGCGCCACCGCCTCGTTGGACTGGGCGACGCGCGGGGAGACGGGAGGCATCGCGCGAGAATAATGCGCCGGGGCCGAGGAGTACCGTGGGGCCCACGCTTATGGCCTCCTTTCGCACGCTTCCCCACGTCGGCGGCCAGGCCGACATCGTCCACGTCGGGCTGCGCCGGCCGGTGCACATCGTGGCTGTCCGGGAGCGCACCCTGGTGGTGCGCGACGAGGTCGGCGAGGAGACGACGTTCGCCCTCAACGCGCTCACCGGCCACTGGGTGCGCGAGGGCGACCC
>CAZXNX010000158.1:4606-6088 GCA_964642225.1 uncultured Solirubrobacteraceae bacterium
TCAACGGCGGCCTCGACGCCCCGGGTGCGACCAGCGTGCGCCAGGTGGTGGCCAACTCGGGCCAGCTCTACGCCGCCACGACGGCCGGCCTCTACCGCGCGCCGGCCGGCGGCGGCAACTGGTCGCCCGTCGGCCAGGGCGTGGGCACGCGCAAGCTCAACGGCGGCGGCGTGCAGTCGATCGTCTTCAACTCGCCCACCGACATGGTGGTCGGCACCGCCGCCGGCTCCCCCACGGGCGTCCTGTACTCCTCCGACGGGGGTGAGAACTGGGACCGCGCGAGCGGCCTTCCCTCCAACGAGGCCGTGTTCGCGCTCACCACCGGGCCGCTCGGCACACCGATCTACGCCGCGGCCAGCGACGGCGTGTTCATCTCGCTGGACCAGGGCCGCTCGTGGACGCTGAGCTCCGACGGCATCCCGCCGAGCGAGGCGGTGCTGCGCATCGCGGTGGCGCCCGACGACCCCACGCACCTGTACGCGGCCACGACGAGCGGCGTCTACCGCTCCTACACCGGAGGCGCGCTGTGGACGGACGCGCAGGGGAGCGGTGACAGCGCCCTCCCCTCGGGCGGCAAGCGCGCCCTGCTGCTGACCCCCGCCCTGAACGGGCAGTTCGGGGCCAAGCACGCGATCGTCGGCACCGACAAGGGCGTGTGGGCGACACTCGACGACGGCGATCACTGGGGGCAGATGTCGCCCGACAGCCTCCTGACGGCCGGGGAGATGAACAACCGCATCGTGTGGTCGCTGGGGCTGGGCTTCGCCGGCCCCTCGCTCATGGCGGGCACCCAGGGCTTCGGCGTGTACTCCCTGCCGATCCAGCCGCTGGCCGGCGGCACCTCGACCGTGACCGGGACGCCCAAGGTCGGCGCCAAGCTGTCGGCGGGGGCGCAGCCGCACGGCTTCACGGGCACCGCGCCGTTCTTCTTCACCTACCAGTGGCGCCGGGGCACGAGCGCCGGGAGTTGCGCCAACGACATCGCGGGCGCCACGGCCCCGACCTACACGATTCCGGACGCGGACGGCGGCGGCCCGCACTACTACTCGGTCCGCATCACCGCCCGCAACATGGTCTCCCCGCTGGCGACCACCAAGGACTCGGCGTGCGTGGGCAGCGCCAACCTGCCCGGCGACGACAACAGCTCGCTGTACCCGGTGAGCCTGGCCACCTATCCGTCGATCAGCCCGACCGGCAACCAGCTCCCCACCCCGACCTGGGGCCAGACCTACACGATCGGCAGCGGCTCGTGGCGCACCACCGGCAACGCGAGCGTCACCCCGTCCTTCTCGTACCAGTGGCAGCGCTGCAACGGCGGCAGCTGCCAGGACCTCCCGGGGGCGGACAAGCCCACGTACACGACGACGCCCGCCGACGTGGGCCTGAAGGTGCGGGCCTACGTCACGGCCTCGTACAACGGACTGGTGGCCACCCGCCTGGCCGGCGACTCGGCCACCATCATCGAGAAGACCCCGGTGAACA
>CAZXNX010000159.1:0-509 GCA_964642225.1 uncultured Solirubrobacteraceae bacterium
ACGAACGGGCCCCCGTGCGCGGCCATGACGTCCGCGAGCGCGACGGTGCCGACCGGCCCGTGGTCGAAGGGCACGGCGACCGACATGGGGCGGAGCGAGAACTCGTCCTCGGGCGCCAGCAGCGTGACGTCCGCCCGGCCGGGCGCGAGGTCGTGCAGGGCGAGCACCGCCTCGAGCGCGGCGACCCCGCCGCCGACGATCACCACGCGTGGCCGGGACCCGGTGCTGGGTCCCGGCGCGCTCACGAGACGTCGCCGGCCGTGGCCTGCGCGGCGCCCGCGTCGCTGTCGGGCGCGGGGCGACGGCGGACGACCAGGAGCGGGCACGGCGCGTGGCGCTGCAGGTAGCCGGCGGTGCTGCCGATGACCATGCGCCGCACCGGCCCGTAGCCGCGGGAGCCGACCACGAGGAGGTCGACGTCATGGGCCATGGCGACGAGCTCCTGGTTGGGGAGGCCGAGCACCGCCGTCCCGCGCACGCCGTCCAGCGACTGCACCTGCGCCTCGGCC
>CAZXNX010000159.1:519-6037 GCA_964642225.1 uncultured Solirubrobacteraceae bacterium
GCTCGAGCATCTGGGGGACCACGTCCGTCCACGCGCCCGGCGTGGCGGGGGGCAGCCCGGGCGTGTGCACGACGAACCGCGCCTGCACCTCCGCGCGGTGGGCCTGCGCGACGGCGCGGGCCGCCTCGACCGCCACCGCGCTCTCCGGCGACCCGTCGTAGCCCACGCCGACGTTGGCGATGGGGACCGGGCCCTCGGCGTAGCCGCGCGGGGCCAGGGCCACCGCGCAGGGCGCGCCGTTCAGCGAGGCGCGGGCGTCGTCGCCGAGGAGGACCCGGCCGATGAGGCTGCGGCTGGAGGACCCCAGGACGAGGAGGTCCGCGTGACGCTCCTCCGCCAGGCGGTGCAGGCCCTCGCAGGGGGACGCGGCGCACACGGGGGCGGCCTCCGCCGGGATGTTGGCGCGGGAACGCTCCGCGTCGATCAGGGTGGACGCCTTCTGCTGCTCGATCTCGTCCCAGGCGAGCAGCGACGGCACCAGGGGGACGGCGCTGAGATAGACGTTGGCCAGCGTGATGGTGGCGTCCGGATCGGCCAGCTGCCGGGCGAGGGCGATCGCGTCACGACCGCCGGAACGACCATCGATGCCGATGATGACGTTGCGGAACATGCGTCTCCTGGAGCGAGTCAGAGTCCCCACGGAGGCTAGGGCGGCCCCGTCGCCGTCACATCGGTGATCCGCGCCCGGGGGCCTGCGGGTTCCTACGTAGGGTCAGGCGTTCTCGAGCAGGCCGTTGTCCAGCGCGTACCGCACCAGCTCGGCGCGGGTGGTGCGCCCGAGCTTCTGCTGCACGTGCGCGCGATGGGTCTCCACGGTGCGCACGGACAGGAAGAGCTGCTCCCCGATCTCGGCGTTCGTGTGCCCCAGCGCGATGAGCCGCAGCACCTCGACCTCGCGCTGCGAGAGCTCATCCGGCCAGCGCGAGGACTCCGGCGGCGCCGCCGCGAGCTTGGCGCCGAGCGACGGGTTGAGGTAGGTCTCGCCGGCCGCGGCGCGGCGCACGGCCTCCACCAGCTCCCGGTCGGCCGCCTCCTTCAGCACGTAGCCCAGCGCGCCGGCGCGCAGCGCCTGGCGGGCGAACTCGGGGTCCTCCTGCATGGTGAGGATGACCGTGGCCGTCTCGGGCGAGCGCTCCCGGACGCCCGGGATCGCGTCGAGCGACGACGGCTGGCCGGGCATGTTGAGGTCCAGCACGAGCACGTCCGGCTTGTGCCCCAGGACGGCGCGCAGCGCCCCGTCGGTGTCGCCCGATTCGGCCACGACCTCGAGGCCGTCCTCCGCTTCCAGCAGGAGGCGCAGGCCGGAACGGACGACGGCATGGTCGTCGGCGAGCACGATGCGAACGGACACAGGCGCAGCCTACGCGATGGGACATCGCCACCGTGGGTCGCGCGCGCCGTATGATCGCCCTAGCCAATGGGCTCCGATGACGACATCCCGGCTGTCCGGGTGGAGCGGCTGCAACGGCTCCTGGACCTCGGACGCGCCCTCACCTCGGAGCTCCAGCTGGATGCCGTGCTGGAGCACATCCTCGAGACGGCCCGCGAGCTGACCGGGGCGCGCTTCGCCGCCGTCGGCATCCTCGACGACCGGCGCCGCGAGCTCCAGGCGTTCATCACCAGCGGCGTCGACGAGGACGTGTCCCGGGCGATCGGCGCGCTCCCGCGCGGCCACGGGATCCTCGGGCTGCTCATCGACCAGCCCGAGCCCATCCGCCTGCACGACGTCTCCGAGCACCCCCGCTCCTACGGGTTCCCGCCCGGCCACCCGCCGATGCACGGCTTCCTGGGGGCCCCGATCCGCATCCGGGGCGAGGCGTGGGGCAACATCTACCTCACGGAGAAGGAGGGCCGCGCGGACTTCGACGACGAGGACGTCGCCGCCATCGTGCTCCTGGCCGAGTGGGCGGCCGTGGCCATCCACAACGCGCGGCTGTTCCAGGAGAGCGAGTCGCGCCGGACCGAGCTGGAGCGGGCCGTGCGCGGGATGGAGGCGTCCGCGGACATCGCCCTGGCCGTCGGGGCGGAGACCGAGCTGGGCCGGATCCTCGAGCTGATCGTGAAGCGGGCCCGCGCCCTGGTGGAGGCCGACGCGCTGCTGATCCTCCTGGAGGACGGCGGTGAGCTGGTCGTGGTCGCCCACGCCGGCAACGCGCGGCCGGGGCCGGGCGCCACCATCCCCGTGGCCGGCTCGACCTCCGGGGTCGCGCTCACGACCCTGGAGCCCCAGCGGGTCGACGACGTGCGGTCCGGCCTGCACATCAGCGCCGACCACTTCGGCATGCCCGACGCCCGGAGCGCCCTGATCGTGCCGCTCGCCTACCGGGGCACCGGCCTCGGCGTCCTCACGGCGTTCGACCACCTCGGCGCCCGCAAGGAGTTCGACGAGGAGGACGAGCGCGCGCTGCGGGCGTTCGCGGCCAGCGCCGCGACCGCCGTCTCCGCCGCGCGCACGGTGCAGGAGCAGCGCCTGCGCGACTCGGTGGCCGCCGCCGAGGCCGAGCGCAAGCGGTGGGCCCGCGACCTGCACGACGAGACGCTGCAGGGGCTGGGCGCGATCAAGCTCGCCCTGGCCGCCTCGCTGCGGGCGGAGGGGACCAGCGGCCGCGACATGGTGCAGGCGACGATCGAGCTGCTGGACCGGGAGATCACCAGCCTGCGCGAGATCATCACCGACCTGCGCCCCGCGGCCCTGGACGAGCTGGGCCTGGAGCCCGCCCTGCGGACGTTGGTGCTGCGGATCGCGGAACGGGAGGGGCTGGAGGTGTCGGTGGCCTTCGAGCTGGGCCACGAGCGGCTGCCACCCGAGATCGAGAACGCCGCCTACCGCGTGACCCAGGAGGCGCTCAACAACGTGGTCCGCCACGCCGAGGCCCGGCGGGTCGACCTGGTGGCGGCCTGCGACGGCCGCACCCTGCGCCTGCGCGTCTCCGACGACGGCCGTGGCCTGGACGGCACGCCCTCGGGCGGCTTCGGGCTGCTCGGGATGCGCGAGCGGGCCACCCTGGCCGGCGGTGAGGTGCGCGTCGAGGCGTCCGACCCGGGCACCACCGTGACGCTGACGCTCCCGGTCGTCGCGCCGGTGGTCACCCCGCGCTGACCCTCAGCGCGCGAAGAGGCCCATCGCGGTCGCCCGCGCCACCGCGTCGCTGCGCCCGGAGGCGTCGAGCTTGCGGTAGATCTGCTTGAGGTGGGTCTTGACCGTGTTGACCGACAGGCACCGCTCGCCCGCGATCTCCAGGTTGGTCATCGGCGAGCGCAGGTAGCGCAGGATCGCCAGCTCCGCCGTGCTCAGCCCCTCGTCCGCGGCCCGGCCGGGCCGGTGGTCGATCGCGGTGGCGACGGGCGTGGCGGCGAGCAGCGCGCGCGGCTCCCACCGGTGCTCGGCGTACCAGCCGGCGGTGAGATCGCGCAGCTCGGCGGCCAGCGCCGGGCTCTCCTGCAGCAGCAGCCCGCGCAGCATCCCGGCCACGAGCGGATGGTGGCGGTACACACCGGGCCGGTCCTCCACCGCCGACAGGGGAAAGCCCGCCGCGCGCAACGCGGCCAGGCGGGCGCCGCCGCCCCTGTCCCCGGTGAGCGCGTCCGCCAGGGCGCCGTCGAGCTCGTCGGCCACCGAGGTGTGGACGAGGAAGCGGCGCATCTCCTCGTCGACGTTGCTCAGCAGCTCTTCGGCGAGGTAGTCGGAGAGGTAGTACTCGTCGCCGGTGAGGTGCCCGACGTGGGCGCGGTCCCCGGTCCCGCCGCGCAGCGCCAGCGCCGCCAGGCGAAGCGTCGCGGCCCAGCCCTCCGTGCGCTGCCACAGGGCCGCCACCGTCGCGGCGTCGAGGTCCAGCCCCGACTCGGTCAGCAGCGCCCGGGTCTCCGCGGCCGTCATGCGCAGGGTGTCCGCGTCGAGCCGGCAGGCGATCCCCTCGACCTGCAGGCGCTGCAGGTGGAGCGCCTTGATTGGGCGGCGGCTGGTCATCACGATCCGCAGGCCGGCCGGCAGCCGGCGCAGCAGGGCCTTCAGCTCCGCGAGCGTCTCCGTGCTGGTGATGGCGTCGATCCCGTCGAGGATGAGCACCCGCGAGGCCTGCGTGCCGTCGAGATGCGCGGAGAGCGAGCAGGCCGGGTCGTCGCACTCGCACCGCGCGTCCGCGGCGCCGACGGCACCCAGCACGAGGGCCCAGAAGCGGGCGGGGGTGGCGTCGTCGACGTCCAGCGTGATCCAGGCGGTGCCGGCGGTGGCCGCCGCCCAGGTGGCCAGCAGCGTGGTCTTGCCGCACCCGGCGGGGCCGATGAGGACCGTCACCGGGTGGGCGCGGACCGCCTCATCGAGCCCGTTCAGCAGTCGCTGGCGCACGACGAGCCCGGGCACCGGGCGCGGCGGCCGGAGCTTGCCCGGAAGGCACGCCGGCACCGGCTGGTCGATCGTCGCGGTCCCCATGCGTCAAGGGTATGTGCGAAGGCGCACAAACGAAACGGTGCCACCCACCCGTTCGCCTGCGGTCAACCACGGCCTTCAGGATGCGGTCAACAACGCGGCGTAGGCCCCGTCGTGGGCGACGAGATGCGCGTACGTGCCACGTTCCACCACGCGCCCGCCGTCCAGCACGAGAATCTCGTCGAACTCCTCGAGTCCCGCGCACGTGTGCGAGATCACGAGCATGCCGCGCTGGTCGGCCACCCGGCCGGCCGGACTGCCCAGATCCCGCAGCAGCGCCACGGCGCCACCGGCGTCCAGGTGGGCCGTCGGCTCGTCGAGGATGAGGAAGCGCGCGTCGGCGACGAAGCCGCGGGCCAGGGCGATGCGCCGCCGCTGGCCGCCGGACACCGAGGCGCCCTCCTCGCCGAGCACCGTGTCGGTCCCCTGGGGGAGGGAGGCGACCCACTCGCGCAGGCCGGCCCGGTCGAGCGCCCGCGCGATGTCGGTGTCGGTGGCGCCGGGGTTGCCGATCGCGATGTTGGCGCGCAGCGTGGTGGTGAAGAGGTGGGCCTCCTGGCTGACCAGGCGCACCGCGTGGCGGGCGTCGCCCTGGCGGACGGTGCGCAGATCGCAGTCGCCGACGGTCACCGTGCCCGCGGCGGGGTCGGCGAAGCGCACGAGCGCGCGGGCCAGGGTCGTCTTGCCCGCGCCGCTGGCGCCCACCACGGCGACGCGGCCGCCGGGCCGCAGCTCCAGCGAGACGTCGTGCAGGATCGGGGCCCGGGCGCCGGCGGGCCACACGGTGACCCCGTTGGCCACCAGCGCGCCGCCAGAGGGCAGCGCCACCGGATCGGCGGGGTCGGTCACCGCCGGGGTCGCGTCGAGCACCTGCTCCACGCGCTCGGACGCGCCTACGCAGGCGGCCCAGCGGCGCGCGGCCTCGGCCAGCGGAAGGGTCGCCTCGAAGGAGCCCAGCGTCACGAGCACGACCGCGGCCAGCAGCACGCCGTCGAGCGTTCCGTCGGCGGTGGCCTGGACGCCGAGGGCGGTGATCGCCACCAGCGTGAGGCCGGCCACGATGCCGCCGAGGCTCACCGCGGCGCCCTGGGC
>CAZXNX010000160.1:0-6002 GCA_964642225.1 uncultured Solirubrobacteraceae bacterium
GCCGTGACGCGCGATCGATCATCGTCACCGAGACGCCCAGCGCCGCGAACACCGCGCCGGCATCGGCGAGGGGATCGATCACCACCGTCGCCCCCTCGGCCTCCAGCTCCACTCCCGCCCAGCCCAGCCACGTCAGACGCATCGTTCCTCCTCGGGTTTGCCAGTGTGGGGAGTTATACAGAACGATCGTTCGTAATGTATGGTCCGGTCATGCCCCGCCGCTCCGCCGCCGCCGTCGCCGACAGCCGCGCCACCGTCGTGGCGGCCGCCGTCGACCTGGCCTCCGTCGAGGGGCTGGAGGGCATCACCATCGGCCGGCTGGCCGGAGAGCTGTCGATGAGCAAGAGTGGCCTGATCGGCCGCTTCGGGGACAAGCAGGCGATGCAGCGCGCGGTGCTGGCCGCCGCCGTCGCCCGCTTCACCGAGGCGGTCTGGGCGCCGGCGAGCCGCACGGCCCCGGGGCTCCCCCGGCTGGAGGCGATCGTCGACGCCTGGATCGCGCACCTGCGCGAGGACGTGTTCCCCGGCGGCTGCTTCGTCACCACCGCGTCCGTGGAGTACGACGCGCGCCCCGGCCCGCTGCACGACGACGTCGCCGCGGCGGTGCGCCGCTGGCTCGCCGTCCTGGAGCAGGAGGCGCGGCAGGCGGTCGAGGACGGCGACCTCCCCGCGGGGCGCGATCCGGCGGATGTCGCCTTCGAGCTGCACAGCCTCGCCTCGGGTGGCGGCGTCACCGGGCGGCTGCTGGGGGACGCGGCCGGGCTGGACCGCACCCGCGCGGCGATGCGCCGGGCGATCGGCCTGGACGCGGGCGGGCACGCGCCGTGACGGTCCCCGCGCTCTCCGGCGCCGTCCTGTCCTTCCAGGTGGGCAGGCCGTCACCGCTGCCATGGCTCGACGGGTCGGTCCCCAGCGCGATCGTCAAGCACACCGTCACCGGCCCGGTGGCGGTCGGCCCCGACGGGTGCGCGGGCGACGAGCAGGCCGACCTCACCGTCCACGGCGGACCCGACAAGGCGGTGTGCTGCTATCCGTCCGAGCACGCGGATCGGTGGGCGCCGGTGCTCGGCGGGCAACCTCCGCCGGGGGCGTTCGGGGAGAACCTGACGCTGGCCGGCCTCACCGAGGAGACGGTGCACATCGGCGACGCGTTCACCCTCGGCGACACCCTCGTGCAGGTCAGCCAGCCCCGCGGCCCATGCTTCAAGCTCGCGGCCCGGTGGGGCGTCAAGGCGCTGCCCGCCCTGATGGCCCGGGAGATGGCCAGCGGGTTCTACCTGCGCGTGCTGCGCGGCGGCGACGTGCAGGCCGGGGACGTGATGACGCTGGTGGACCGCACCAGCGCGGTCTCCGTGGGCGAGGTGATGCGCGTGACCTACGTCGACCGCCACGACATCGACGGCCTGCGCGCCGCGCTCGCCGTACCCGAGCTCGCGCTGCAGTGGCGTGCCGGGCTCCTGTCGCTGCTGTCCCGCGCGGAGGGGCCGTCTCCGGGAGGCCAGGCGTGACGCCCGAGGAGGTCCGCCGTCGCTGCCTGGCCCTGCCCGGCGCCACCAGCGACTTCCCGTTCGGCACCCAGACCGAGGCGTTCCGCGTGCACGAGAAGATCTTCGCGCTGATGATGGGCGGCCCCGACGCGCCCCGGGTCAACCTCAAGTGCGACCCCGGCCTGGTCCCGTCGCTGCGCGACGCCTACCGCTCGGTGCTGCCCGGCTACCACATGAACAAGCGCCATTGGAACACGGTCGAGCTGGACGGCGACGTCCCCGACGACGTGATCGGCGACCTCGTCGAGGACTCCTACGACCTCATCGTGGCCAAGCTGCCCAAGGCCGTGCAGCGCGGCCTGGGGTGGACGCCCGCCGTCGACTGAGCCGCTACTCGGCGACCGTGAAGCCGGCGCCGCGCAGCGCCGCCACCGCCGTGCCGAGGTCGGCCGCGTGCACGAGCACGACGTCGGTGTCGAAGGTCGCCACCGGCATCACGGCCACGCCCGCGGCGGCGAGCGGCACGGTGAACGACGCCGCCACCCCCACGATCTCCAGATTCATCGGGCCGCGGACGGCCAGCGCCCGCCAGGGGGCGTCGCGGTCGACGTCGTCGGGCACGGCTGCGGCGGCGCACATCACCGACAGCTCGCTGTCGCGGCGGGTGACCGACCAGAAGCCCTCCGCGCCGGTCGCCCACGAGGGGACCGGCGCGGCCCCGTCCAGACGGCAGATCGCCAGCACGTCGGGCAGCACGTCGAACACGAGGGGGGAGGTCATCGCGCCACCCTATCCCGGCGCGGCCCGGCCGCTACGCTCCGCGCGTGCCCGCCAGCCCCACCACCTCGTTCGCCGTCGTCGACGCGTTCACCGACCGGCCGTTCACGGGCAACCCGGCCGCGGTCATCGTGCTCGACGCCTGGCCCGCCGACGCATGGCTGCAGGGCGTGGCGGCCGAGCTGGCCGTGTCGGAGACGGCCTTCCTGCTCGGAACCGGCGATCCCTCGCGCTGGGGCCTGCGCTGGTTCACGCCGGTCGTCGAGGTCGCCCTGTGCGGCCACGCCACCCTCGCCGCCGCGCACACGCTGTGGGAGGACGGCCGCGCCGCGGCCGACGCCGAGCTGACCTTCGACACGCGTTCCGGCCCGTTGCGCGCGCGCCGCCAGGACGGCCGCGTCGTGCTCGACTTCCCCGCCCGCCCGGCCATCGCGGGGCCGGCGCCCGCCTGGCTGGACGGGGTGCTTCCCGGCGCCCGCCACCTGGGGATCACCGTCGCCCCGACCGCCCTGGAGCGCAACGCCCTGGTCGAGCTGGACGATCCCGCCGCGCTGCGCGGGGCCCGGCCGGACCTGGCGGCGCTGCTGGCGGTGGACGAGGTGCTGGGCCTCATCGTCACCAGCGCGGGAGACCGGCCGGGCGTCGACTACCTCCTGCGCTACTTCGCCCCCGGCGCCGGGATCCCCGAGGACCCGGTGACGGGCTCGGCCCACTGCACCACCGCGCCGCTGTGGGCCGCCCGGCTCGGGCGGGCCGCCCTCGTGGCCCATCAGGCGTCCGCCCGCGGCGGCGTCCTGCACGTCACCGCGGCCGGCGACCGCGTCATCCTGGCGGGCGACGCCGTCCGCACCGTCACCGGCGCGCTGCACGTGGCCCCGTGACCGTCACGCCGCCCGCCGCCGTGCTGTTCGACAACGACGGCCTCACCCTCGACACCGAGATCTGCTGGACGCGCGCCGAGGAGGCGCTGTTCCGCCGTCGCGGGCGCACGTTCACGCTCGCGCACAAGCAGGAGATGATCGGCACCTCGGCGGTGGTCGCCTCCGCCACGCTGGAGCGCCACCTGGAGGCCCCCGGCACCGGCGCCGCGCTCATGGAGGAGCTGCACGAGCTGCTGCTGCTCGAGCTGGAGCGCGAGGTCCTCCCCCGCCCCGGCGCGCTGGCGCTCATCGACGCCCTGCGGGCCGCGGGGCGCCCCGTCGGGATGGCGTCCAACTCGCCGCGCGCGATCGTCGACCGGGCGCTGCTGGCCGCCGGGATCGCCGCGCGCTTCGACCACACGATCGCCGGCGACGAGGTCGCCCACCCCAAGCCCGCGCCCGACATCTACCTGGCGCTGGCCGGCGCCCTCGGCGTCGACCCGGCCGCGTGCGTGGCGCTGGAGGACTCGCCGACAGGGGTGCAGTCCGCGCGGGCGGCCGGCATGTTCGTGATCGGGATCCCGTCGCTGGAGGGGATCGCGCTGGACGCGGACCTCGTCGCGCCGGCGCTCGACGACGCGGCCGTCCTGGCGCGGCTGGGCCTCTGATCCGCCGCTCCGTGTCCCCGATGCTGGACACTGCACCGGTGCCGATCGCCTCACTCGGAGACAGCCTGCGGTCGTTCTCGGACGCCGTCAACAACTTCTTCGACAGCCTGGGGGCGATCCACTGGGCCCCGCTGCTGCTGGGCATGGCCTTCTTCGGCGTCTACCTCACGCTACGCTCGCGCGCCTACTTCAACGTCCTGCGCGCGGCCTACCCGACCGAGCACATTCTTTTTCGCAACATCTGGGCCGCCTACGTGGCCGCCTACGGGTTCAACAACGTCGTGCCGGCGCGCGGCGGCGACGTCATCAAGCTCTTCCTCTCGAAGATCAGCATCCCCAACTCGTCCTACGCGACGGTGGCCGCGGCGTTCGTCGTGGAGGGCGTGTTCGACCTGACCATCGGGATCTGCGTCCTGGCCTTCGCGTTCACCCAGGGCGTGTTCCCCAAGCCGCCCGACTTCTCGCAGATCCCCGCCTTCGACCTGCAGTTCTTCGCCGGCAACCCGCGGTTCACCCTCTTCGTGCTCACCGTGCTGGCCGTGCTGGTGCTCGTGCTTTTCGCGGTGCTGTCCCGGCGGGTCAAGGCCTTCTGGGCCCGGATGCGCCAGGGCGTGACGATCCTCTTCGACCGCCGCCGCTACATCCGCGAGGTGTGGCTCGTGCAGTTCGCCGGCTGGCTGTGCCGCTTCGCCGCCTTCTGGTGCCTGCTCGACGCGTTCAACATCGGCGGCTCGGTGCGCAACGTGCTGCTCGTGCTCGGCGTCAACGCCGTGGCGGCCGTGGTGCCCTTCACCCCCGGCGGCGCCGGCGTGCAGCAGGCGCTGCTCGTGCAGGTCTTCGGGACGACCGCCGCCGCGGCGACCGTGGCGTCCTACTCCGTCGGCCAGCAGGTGGCCATCGCGGTGTTCAGCATCACGATGGGGTTCGCCGCGCTGGTGATCGTCTTCCGGATCACCTCGTTCAAGGAGGTCATCCGGCGCGGCAAGGAGGATCGGTCAGCCGAGAAGGCGGCGAAAGCCGCGGGATCCGCGGACCCGGGTTAACGAAGACCGGAGCGCGCTTCGCGCACCAGCGTGACGGCCTCGGGGAACACCGTGGCCATGACGGCGCGGAGCTGCTCGGCCTGCTCGGCCGTGGTGCCCTGGATGTTCACCCGCTGCATCGCCGCCGTGGTGAGGTCGACCGCGAGCTTGATCGCGTTGTCGGCCCACGCCAGCGACTGCTGACCCTGCATCTGCTCGGCGAACTCCGCAAAACGGCGCTGGAGCTCGTCGGGATCGCCAAAGAGATTGAAGCCTTCGTCCATGAGGACAGCGTAGCGCCCCGCCATGCTCGGCCCGGGCGGACGGCGATAGCCTGCGGCCATGGCGATGATCGAGGGAGCGGGCGTGCCGCTGCACGTGCAGGAGCAGCCGGTCGCCGAGGGCGTCCCCGCGCTCGGCCGCACGGCCGTCGTCGTCCACGGGATCGCCTCGGACGCGCAGGCCCAGGAGCCGCTGGCCACCGCGCTCGCCGCCGCCGGGATCCGCACCGTCACCTACGACCGCCGCGGGTACGGCGCCAGCGGCGCCCCCGAGCCGTACGACGGCACGACGGTGGAGGAGCAGGCCCAGGACCTGATCGCGGTCGTCGACGCGCTGCAGGCCGCGCCCGCGCTGATCGTGGGGGAGGGCTTCGGCGCGCTCGTCTGCCTCGACATCCTCAAGCGCCGCCCCGCGCTGGCCAACGCCGCCGTGGTGGTCGACCCGCCCCTGCTGGCCTTCGTCCCCGCCGCCACCGAGATGCTCTCGCGCCAGTGGGTCACGATCGAGCAGGCCCTGCTCGAGGGCGGGCCTGCCACCGCGATCGACGCCTGGCTGGGCCCGGACGCCGACCCCGAGCTGCGGGCCCGCGTGCGGCGCTCGCCGCACGGGTTCTTCGCCGACTACGCCGGGCAGGCCTCGTGGGAGGTCACGCGGCGGGAGCTGCGGGCGGTGGCCACGCCGCTCGGGATCGTCACCGGCCCCGCCACCACGCCCGAGGTGCTGGCGGCGGCCGACGCGCTGGCCGACCTCGTGCCCGGCGCCCAGCGCGCCCGGGACGGCGAGGTCCTCGCGCTGGCCCGCCTGCTGGCCTGACCTACTCGCCGCGGTGGTGGAAGTAGAAGCCCGGCAGCGCCGCGCGGGTCAGGCGGGCGGTGATCGACTGCGCCAGCTCCAGGTCGCCGGTGC
>CAZXNX010000161.1:0-5938 GCA_964642225.1 uncultured Solirubrobacteraceae bacterium
GGACCGGCTGCCACAGCGGCCACGACCGCCGCGATCAGCGCGACGGCGGGCGCCCGCAGGCGCCTCATCGGATGCGTGCTTCCACGCGATGCGCGGAGATCGTCGGAGCAGGCATCACAGTCCCTATTCTTCCCACAGGCCCCGTCGCCTGCCTCCACGTGCCGCCCCCAGCGGCGGCAGAACCGGAAAACCATGGCTGATCGACACTTCGTCAAGTACACCTTCCTGCGCATGGACCCCGCCTGGCGGCGCTTGGACGCCGACGTGCGCGCCGAGCACAAGCAGGAGTTCCTGGCCGCCTGCGCGGACTTCGGCGAGGACCACCTCATCCAGGCCTTCTCGCTGGTGGGCACGCGCGCCGACGTCGACCTGATGCTGGTGATGGAGACCGAGAACCTGGACCGCATCCACGAGTTCCACGTCGTCCTGTCCCAGAGCGGCCTGATGGCGTGGGCCTCCCAGCCCTACTCCTTCCTGGGCCTGCGCAAGACGTCGGAGTACGCGGACGAGACGCGGGCGATCCCCCGGCGATTCAAGGGCAAGTACCTCTTCGTCTACCCGTTCGTGAAGACCCGCGAGTGGTACGGCAAGCCCGCCGACGAGCGCTGGAAGATCATGCAGGAGCACATCGCGGTGGGCCGCGAGTACCCGACGGTCGACAACCACACCACCTACTCGTTCGGCCTCGATGACCAGGAGTTCGTGGTCGCGTTCGACACCAACGACGCCGGGGCGTTCCTGGACCTCGTCCAGCGGCTGCGCACCACCGAGGCGTCGGCCTACACCAAGCGCGACACGCCGTCGTTCACCTGCATCAACACCTCGGTCGAGCGGGCGCTCATCGCCCTCGACGGCGAGGCCTTCAGCGTCGACGAGCTGCTGCGCTGACCATGCCCCGGCGGCCGGCGGCGGGCACCCAGCCCCAGGAGGGCGACGCGGAGGAGGCATTCGCCCACCTGGCCCGGGTGGACCCGGTGATGGCCCGGCTGCTCAAGGAGCTCGGCCCGCCTCCGGACATCGGCGCCACCGACGACGGGGCCGGCGCCACCGCCACGGTGCGCAGCGAGCCGTACACCGCGCTGCTGCGGGCGATCGTCGGCCAGCAGCTCTCCACCAAGGCCGCCCGGACGATCTACGGGCGCCTGCTCACCTTCTTCGACGAGGCGCCGCCCACCCCGGCGCAGGTGCTCGACGCCGACCCCGACGCCCTGCGGGAGGCCGCAGGGCTGTCGCGGGCCAAGACCGCCTACCTGCGCTCCCTCGCCGAGCACGTGCTCAGCGGGGAGCTGGAACTGGACCGCTTCGACGAGCTGGACGACGACACCATCGTGGCGGAGCTGACCGCGGTGAAGGGCATCGGCGTGTGGACGGCGCACATGTTCCTCATGTTCCAGCTCGGCCGGCCCGACGTGCTGGCGACCGGCGACCTGGGCGTGCGCAAGGGCGCGCAGCTCGCCTACGGCCTCGAGGAGATGCCCTCCCCCGCCGCGCTGCAGGAGCTGGCCGCCCCGTGGGCGCCGTATCGCAGCGCGGCCTGCCGCCTGCTGTGGCGGTCCCTGGACAACGAGCCGGCGTAGCCCGCCCCGGAAATGGAAAGCTGACGGACATGACATTTCGTGCCGCCGTGATCGGCGCCGGCCCCTCGGGCTTCTACACCGCCGGGATGCTCCTCAAGGAGGGGTTCGCGGTCGACCTCTACGACGTGCTGCCGACCCCGTTCGGCCTCGTGCGGGCGGGCGTGGCGCCCGACCACCCGAAGATCAAGGCCGTCACGCGGGTCTTCGACAAGACGGCGCGGAACGAGAACTTCCGGTTCTTCGGCGGCGTGGAGCTGGGCCAGCACGTCACGCGCGAGCAGCTGCTGGACCGTTACCACGCGGTGGTCTACGCGATGGGCACCAGCGACGACAACAAGCTCGGCATCCCCGGCGAGGACCTCCCCGGCTCACACCCGGCCACCGAGTTCGTCTCCTGGTACAACGGCCATCCCCACCACGCCGATCGCGAGTACGACCTGTCGGTCAGGCAGGCGGTGGTGATCGGCAACGGCAACGTGGCGATCGACGTGGCCCGCATGCTCGTGCTGCATCCCGACGAGGTGCGCGCCACCGACACGGCCGACCACGCGATGGAGGCGCTGGCCGCCTCCAAGGTCGAGGAGGTCACGCTGCTGGGGCGCCGCGGGCCCGCGCAGGCCGCCTTCACCAACCCGGAACTGCGCGAGCTCGGCGAGCTCACGCGCGCCGACGTGATCATCCCCGCGGGTGAGGCCACTGTCGATCCGCTCTCGGCCGCCTGGCTGGAGTCCGAGGCGAGCGACATCACCTCGCGCCGCAACGTGGAGATCCTGCAGACGTACGCCGAGCGCGAGGCCTCAGGGCATTCCCACCGCATCGTCCTGCGCTTCCTGCGCTCCCCCATAGCCCTGCTGGGCGACGGGCGCGTGGAGGCCGTCCGCGTGTCGGTCAACCGTATCGAGGACAACGGCCGCGGCGGCCTCAGCGCGGTGCCGACCGGCGTGGAGGAGGAGATCCCCGCCGGCCTGGTCATCCGCTCGATCGGCTACCGCGGCATCCCCGTGGCGGGCATCCCCTTCGACGAGCGCCGCGGCCTGATCCGCAACGAGGCCGGCCGCGTGACCGACGAGGAGGGAGCGCACCAGCGCGGCGAGTACGTCGTGGGCTGGATCAAGCGCGGCCCCTCGGGCGTCATCGGCACGAACAAGAAGGACGCCACCGACACCGTCGCCCAGCTCGTCGCCGACCGCGACGCTCAGGCGCTGGGCGCCCCGGCGATCGACGCGCCGATCCCCGCCGACTGGCTCGGCGAGGGCGTCGAGCGCATGGTCGACTGGGGCGGATGGCAGAACATCGACGCACACGAGACCAAGGCCGGCGAGCCCCACGGCCGCCCCCGCATCAAGCTCGTGCGGATCGACCACATGCACGAGCACGCGGGCGGCACGAAGGACTGACCCTCGTCCGAGGCGCCCGGTCGTCAGCCGATCTGGAGCCGGATGTAGGGGGCGTCGCTGGCGCTCGCGCTGGCCTTGGCCCCGCCGAAGTCGTCGTGCCTCACCTGGATGGTGGTCCGGCAGGTGTCGGTGCAGACGACCTTCACCGTGAAGATGGCCTGCAGCAGGCCGCGGCTGGCGCTGTGGAGGCCGAACACCACGGCCAGGGTGATGTCGGTCCCGGTCATGGTGACCGGCAGCTCCTTCCGCTCGTAGGCCCGCAGGGTCGTGGTGCTCCCGCCGACGCTCCACCGGGCCTCCTGGGAGGTGGGGTTCTGCATCGCCAACGTGACGGTCCGCTTGGTCGCCGCAGCCCCGAGCCGTGCGGCGGGAACCGTCGCGGTGGTGTTCGTCGTGGACGAGGAGCCCGACGTGCCGCACCCGGCAACCACGAGGCCGACCAGGAACAGGGACACGAACGCGATCAGGAGGCGGGGCATCGGCCGATCATCGCGACCGAGCCTGGGCGAACCCTGAGAAAAGCGGCCGCGAACGCGCCCGGCCCCCGCCGCGGGCAGTGCTAGACGGCGGAGACCTGCTCCTCGTCCGCAACGCGGAAGGAGGAGCCGCACCCGCACGCCGCCACGACGTTCGGGTTGTTCACCTGGAAGCCGGCGCCCTGGAGGGACTCGACATAGTCGATGGTCGAGCCGTCCACGTACGGGAGGCTCGGGCCGTCGACGAGGAGCTTGAGGCCGTGGGTCTCGAACACCACGTCGCCGTCGCGCTTCTGGTCGAACGCCAGCTGGTACTGGAAGCCGGAACAGCCGCCGCCCTTGACCCCGACCCGCAGGCCGGCCGTGTCGACGTCCGCATTCTGCGCGGACAGGAACTCGTGGACCTTGTCGGCGCCGAGATCGGTGATCTCGATGCCCTTGGCGGTGTAGGTGACCTCGGTGGTGGTGCTCATGACTTCAGGAAGTATAGCGAGTCCCCCGGGTGGCTACTCTGTGTCGATGGCCACCGCAGAAGACGTACGACGGCATATCGAAGACGGCATCCCGGGAGCCCGGGCCGAGGTCGAGAGCCCGGACGACGTCCACTTCACCGCACGGGTCGTGGCGGAGGCCTTCACCGGCCTCAGCCGCGTGCAGCAGCACCGCCTCGTGTACGACACCCTCGGCCCCGGCGAACCCGGTGGCGCGATCCACGCCCTGCAGCTCAAGACGGAGACACCATGAGCGACCAGCCCGACAACCCCATCCGCAGCGCGATCGCCGAGGCGATCGCCGAGAACCCCACCATCCTCTTCATGAAGGGGAGTCCCGACGCGCCCGCCTGCGGCTTCTCGGCCCGCACGGTCGCGACGCTGCAGGCCCTGCACGCGCCGTTCGCGGCCGTGGACATCCTGCCCGACCCCCGGATTCGCCAGGAGCTGTCGGCGATCTCCGGCTGGCCGACCATCCCCCAGCTGTTCGTCGACGGCGAGCTGGTCGGCGGCGCCGACATCGTCGCGGAGATGTACGAGGCCGGCGAGCTGGCCGAGGTCCTCGGCGTCGAGGCCCCGCAGGACGCGCCCGCGGAGGTGGAGGCCGACGCGGCCCCCGCGCCCCTCGGGATCGAGAACCGGTTGAACTGAGCACGCAGCGCAATGCGCCGGCCCTGGGGGCCGGCGCTCGCGCTCCTGCCCAGTTCCATTGCAGGTGATCGGCCCAGGGGCCGATACCTGCGGAGTCGCTCCTACTTCACGACGACCGGGACCGACGCCTGCCCGCTGAGGAGCAGGCGCTCCGTCGTGAGGACGCGCTGGCTGCGCGTCGCGGCGGCGGCCGACGCCGACCGTGGGCCGGCGTCGCGCCCGAAGCGGACCGCCACGCCGCGCGGGCGGGCCAGGTCCTCGATCGCGGCGATCACCGAGGAGAGCGTCTGGGGCTTGGAGTCGCCGCCCCCGCCCCCGAAGAAGTCGGAGAGCTCGATGACCGTCTCGCCGCCGCTGGACGCCGGCGTGCCGACCGCCACGTCGGGCGCCGTGCCGACGAACTTCAGGATCCGCGGCCCGCGGCCGACCCGGCGCGCCACCCGGATGCTGACGGTGCGCGAGCCACGCGCCCCCGAGCCGAGCAGCTGGTAGCCGAGTCGGACCCTGACGCGGTGGCCCAGCCGCACCGGCCCGAGCGGGCGGGCCGACGTCAGCGTGCCCTCGCCGCGCTCGCGGCGCAGCGTCATCCCGATCTCCACGTTGGAGATCACGGGGTGGCCGTACTGGTAGCCGGCGAACAGGTCGAAGGCGCGGGCCACGTCGGCGGCCATCGGCGCCTGGCCGATGCCGTTCTCGCCGGGGTAGGCGCCCACGAAGTGGTTGCAGAAGCGAATCGGCGTCTTGCGGGCCGCGAGCGTGATCTTCAGGCACATGTCGCCGGACTGCTGGCCCGGGTTGCCCTGGAGCGCGCGGAACGACGCCTCGGAGACCATCGCGGGGGCCAGCGCGCTGAGCAGCGAGACGCCGGTCGGGTCGTCCAGTGCGCGCTCGTCGGCAACCTGCTCGCGGAGGGTGACCGTCCGGTTGCGGTCGGCGTCGCGGGCCACGACGGTCACGGGGATGCGCGTGGGCAGCGTCCCGGTGCGCCCGGCGACGGCGTTGGGCCCGTCGTAGGACAGGGTGCCCAGCGCGTTGACCGGGGCCGCCAGCTTGTAGGACGTCAGGTCGGCCGTGCCGATCGGGTTGTTGACCACCGTGTAGACGTAGGCGTCGCCGAGGATCAGCGACCGCGCGCCCGCGCCGTCGAGCGGGTGGCCGAAGGCCCACACCGCGTCGCCGTCGGTGTAGGACACGGTCCCGATGGCGCCCACCGAGAAGTCGCCGCTGGCGTAGAGGGCCGAGACGGACGACCCGGGCCGCAGGACCTGCGGCGGGATGATCGCGCGCGGCGCGGCGGGGGCCGTGAGCACGGTGCGGTGGGCGGCCGTGCCGGCGGTGCGCAGGGC
>CAZXNX010000162.1:0-5927 GCA_964642225.1 uncultured Solirubrobacteraceae bacterium
GCAGGGCGCGCTGACGGCGGCCTACAACGACGCGGCCGGTCGCACGCCCATCACCTCGGTGCCGGCCGACATCGGCGGCCTCACCCTCACCGCCGGCGTCTACAACTCCGCCTCGGCGATGGGCCTGACCGGGGACGTGACGCTCGACGCCGAGGGGGATCCCGGCGCGGTGTTCATCTTCCAGGCCGGCTCGACGCTCATCACCGCGTCCGGGAGCCGGGTCCTGCTCGTCAACGGCGCGAGCCCCTGCAATGTGTTCTGGCAGGTCGGCAGCTCGGCCACCCTCGGCACCGCCACCGCCTTCAACGGCAACGTCATGGCCCTGACCTCCATCACCGCCACCACCGGCGCGACCGTGAACGGGCGTCTGCTGGCCCGCAACGGCGCCGTGACCCTCGACACCAACGTCGTGACCCGCGCCCCCTGCAACGCCGACATCTCCGTCGTCAAGACGGGCCCGGCCACCGTCGACGCGGGCAGCCGGCTCACCTGGACGGTCACGACGACCAACAACGGCCCGGCGGGCGCGACCGGCGTGAAGCTCGTCGACACCCTGCCGCCCGGGACCACGTTCGTCTCCGCCGATCCCGGCTGCACCGCCGCGTCGGGCGTGGTGACCTGCGACATCGGGGTCCTCGCCGGCGGCGCGTCGGCCGCGCGGCAGATCACCGTGCAGGTGCCCGAGGGCGCCGCCGGGACGACCCTCACGAACACCGTGACCGGGAGCGCGACCCAGGTGGACGACACCCCGGCCAACAACACCGCCACGGCCACGACCCAGGTCGTGGCCTCCACCGACCTGGGCGTGACCAAGACCGGGCCCTCCCGGGTCACGGCCGGCGGCGCCGTCGCCTGGACGATCGTGGCCACCAATGCCGGGCCGTCCACCGCCACCGGTGTCACCGTCACCGATCCGATCCCCGCCGGCGCCACCGTCACGAGCGCCACCCCGACACAGGGCACCTGCACCGTCACGGCCACGACGGTCACCTGCGCGCTGGGCACCCTGGCCAGCGGCGCCTCCGCCCAGATCCGGATCGCCGGCACCGTCGCGGCGTCGGCGACCGGCAGCCTGGCCAACACCGCCACCATCACCGGCGAGCAGCCGGACACCACGCCGGGCAACAACACGTCGACCACGATGGCGACGGTGCAGCCGCCCGCCCCCGGGCGCACCAGCGTCAGCCTGCGCAAGCGGGCCTCGCTGTCCACCACGACGCCCGGGCACACCGTCCGCTACCGGATCTCCGTCACCAACACCGGCACGATCACGGCCACCAGGGTCGTGGTGTGCGACACGCTGCCCAGCCGCCTGTCGTACGTCTCGGTGGACGGCGCCACGGTGCGCGGCCGCACGGCCTGCTGGACGATCGCCCGGCTCGGCGCCGGGAGCACCCGCGTGTTCCACGTGGGCGCCCGCGTGAACCGGTCGGCCACGCCCGGCACGACCGTCAACGTCGCCGTGGTCCGCGCCCGCAACGCCACCCACAAGACCGCGAAGGCACCGTTGCGCATCCGGCCGGGCTCGGGCAACACGCCCGCCTTCACCGGCTGAGCGCTCAGGACGAGGCGCCGCGCCGGCCGATGGCCGCGCGGCGCTTGAACTCCTCCAGGAACATCGCCCGCAGCTCCTCGGTGGGCAGGGCGGTGAGGTCGTCGCCGCGCTTGAACAGCTCGCGGCAGACGACGGCCCACGCCTCGCCCACGCTCCACGTCATGGTGCTGGCCACGCCGGCCTGGATCACGCCGGAGGCGATCGTGCCGTAGCCCGGCACCGCCTTGAGCATGGTGCGCACGAGGTACTTGCCGGCCTGCGTGACGCCCGTGGAGGCGAACACGGCCCCCACCAGCGTGGCGAGCTTGCCGGTGTTGGTCGACAGCCCGTAGACCGCGGCGATCTTGGCCATCATCGTGATCTGGATCGGCACGAGGACGGCGGCGTCGGCGACCGGGATCGGGACGGCGCCCGTGGCGGCCGCGGCCGCGGTGGCCAATCGGATCGCCGCCCGCGCGGCCTCGAGCTTCAGCTCTAACGAGATCTGCTGGGAGTTGATCAGCGCCTGCCGCGCGCCCTCGGGCGCCGCCTCCAGTGTCGCCCGCAGCAGCTCGTCGAGGCCGTGGGCGGGGTGGGCGCCCCATTCGTCCGCCAGCGCCATCGTGAGGTGCGGGCGTCCGTGCGGGGCGATGCCCAGGTTGCGCGAGGCGATGTCGTCGGCCAGCGCGATGGCGTCGGGATGCAGCTCCCCCGCCGCGTTCTGCGGCACCTGGGTGAGGACGAGCATCACCGGCAGGCCCTGCGCCACGAGCACCCGCACGAACTCCGCCTGGCGGTCCTCGAAGCGCTTGTCGGCGGCCCGCACGCAGTACCAGACCACGTGGAGCTGCTCGGCCACGGGCGCGTCCTTCTTCTCCTTGACGAGCGCGTGGAACTGGTCGAGCACCTGCTGGCCCGTCTCGCCCATCTCCCACCCGCGTGAGTCGTAGATGCCCAGCGGCACCCCGTCGCGGTGGTAGTAGCGGGTCTCGGTGGTGACCGGCCGGGAGTTGCCCGTCTCGGCCACGTTCTCCCGGAAGATCGCGTTGATGAGGGTGCTCTTGCCGACGCCCGTCTTGCCGAAGATCGCCAGGTTGAAGCGCCCGAGGTTCTGCAGCTCCGACTCGTAGGCGGCCCCGAACTTGTCCTTGAGATCGTCGGGGTCGAAGGCGCTGCTGGACGACATGGTCACGGTGCTTTCCTGGAGGGGGCCGGGGTCTGCACCCTTCCTCACCGGCGGGCGTCGCGCAAGGGACCGCGCGCGCCGACACCGCCAACTGGTCCAATCAGTTACTCTCTCCGCCCATGGCCTTCGCCCCCGTCGCTCGCCGCCCCGTCTCCGAGGTCGTCTTCGACGACCTGCGCGCCGCGATCCTCTCCGGCCGCCTGGCCCCCGGGGAGGCGCTGGCCCCCGAGCGGCTCCTCAGCGAGCAGTTCGCCGTCAACCGCCATGCGGTGCGCGAGGCCCTCAAGCGGCTGCAGCAGGCCGGCCTCATCGAGGTCAACCACGGCGGCGCCACCCGCGTGCTGGACTGGCGCGCCACCGGCGGCCTGGACCTGCTGCCCCACCTGCCCTTCGCGCTGGAGGGCGGCCCGGCGCCCGAGGCGCTGCGCTCCATCCTGGAGATGCGCCGCTCCCTCGGCGTGGACGTGGCCCGGCTCGCCGCGGCCCGGGTCCCCGCCCCGCTGCTGGGCACCCTGCGCGCGCTGGCCGACGACGACGCCGACCCCGCGGGCGACCTCGACGAGCTCGGCGCGCGGTACGAGGAGCTGTGGCGCGCCCTGGTGGCCGCCAGCGACAACGTCGCCTACACCCTGGCCTACAACAGCCTGCTGGCCGGCACCTCCGCGGTCGCGCAGCTCTCGCACGAGATCTTCGCCGCCGAGGTTCGCGACCTGGGCGCTCACGCCGCGCTCGTGCAGGCCGTCGCGGACGGCGACGGCGAGCAGGCAGCGGCTCGGGCCGACGCCCTGCTGCGCCAGTCGCTCAGCGGCGCCCTGGCCGCCACCGACGGACGACCCACCACCGCCTCGAAGGAGCGCGCCGATGCATGACCTGGTCCTCTACGCGGTCCCCGCGTTCGTCTTCTTCCTCGTCCTGGAGATCATCTCGTTCCGGGTGGCCGCCCACGAGGACGAGATGGTCGGCTACGAGACGCGCGACACCGCCACCAGCCTCACGATGGGCGCCGGCAGCGTCGTCATCGGCGCCGTCTGGGGCCTGTTCGTCATCGTCGTCTACGCCGCGCTCTACACGATCACGCCGCTGCGGATGCCGACCGGCGACGTGTGGCCGTGGGTGCTGCTGTTCCTGCTCGACGACTTCGCCTACTACTGGTACCACCGCATCAGCCACGAGGTGCGCGTCTTCTGGGCCAGCCACGTCGTCCACCACTCCAGCCGCCACTACAACCTGTCGACCGCGCTGCGCCAGACCTGGATCCCGATGACGGCGCTGCCCTTCTGGGCGCCGCTGGCCCTGCTCGGCTACCAGCCGTGGATGATCTTCACGATGCAGTCGGTCAGCCTGATCTACCAGTTCGGCCTGCACACCGAGCGCATCCACCGCTTCCCGCGCCCGATCGAGTTCTTCTTCAACACGCCGTCCCACCACCGCGTCCACCACGGCACCAACGACTTGTACCTGGACCGCAACTACGGCGGGATGCTCATCATCTGGGACCGCATGTTCGGCACCTTCGAGCCCGAGGGCGAGCACGTCGTCTACGGCCTGACCACGAACATCGAGACGCACAACCCCGTCCGCGTGGCCTTCCACGAGTACGCCGCCGTCTGGCACGACGTGCGCCACGCCCACGGCCTGCGCGACAGGCTCGGCCACCTCTTCGGCGGCCCCGGCTGGCAGCCCGGCGACCGCGACCGCGGCCTCATCAGCACCCAGGCCCGCGCCGCCCACGACGACGGCCCGCGGGTGGCCGCCTGGGAGCGCCCGTCCGACCCGCCGGTGTCAGCGGCGCCGCGGGGTCGGCCAGTCGACGTGTAGCCGCGAGAGCGTCGCGGTGAACGGCTCGTTGGGCGTGCGGTGCGTGGGGCTGTCGGTGCCCAGCGCCTCCAGCAGGATCCGGTGGCCGGCGGCGAACCGGTAGCCGTTGCCGTGGAGCAGGAACGAGAACCGGCCGTGCTGGCCGGGCGTCAGGCGGTAGACGGCGCGATCGACGAGCGTGCGCGTGGCGCCGTCCTGGTCCCACAGGCGGACCACGACCTGTCCGTTGGCGCCGGTGGAGGTGACGTTCGCCGACAGCCGGGCGCGGCCCAGGTAGGTGCTCGCGCCGGCCACCGGGATCCGCCGCACGCCGGCGGCCCCGTCCGTCGCGGCCGGGAAGGCGGCGCACGCGTCGCGGCCCGTGCCGAAGAGCGGGTCCAGCGCGGTGGAGAGCGCCGGGTCCGGGTCGGTCCCCGAGATGGCGATCGGGCCGCCGGCGACGGCGTACCCGCGGGTGCGGCTCAGCGCCGCGTACGAGGAGACGCGGTAGGGACCCATCCCGTGGGGCGCGGTGCGGGGGCAGGACTGGCCGAAGGCGAGCACCGAGCCCGGAGCCGGCAGCCGGTTGCGGGTCGCCTGCTTGAGGTACCGGTCCATGAACGTCACGGCCTGGGCGCGGATGGTGGCCAGGTCGCCGGCGTGGGAGCCGCCGCGGTTGTGGCCCAGGTCGCCGTACTGCAGCCACACCGGGGCGCGCCGGTCGCGGGCGCGCAGCGCGTCGTAGACCCGCAGCGTGTGTGCCACCGGGAACAGGTCGTCGGTCCAGCCGGAGGACAGCAGCAGCGGCGCCGGCGTGCGCTTCAGGAGCGTGCCGACGCCGTGGTAGACGTTGATCTTCTGCAGGCTGGCCCGGGCCGCCGCGCCGTAGGGGTCGCCCTGGTCGATGTAGTGCTTCCACGTGGTGATGTCGGCATCGGGGTCGGCGCCCGCCGGGGCGACGAACCCCGTCAGGTTCGCCGCGATGAGCAGGCCGTTGACGTAGCTGGAGATCGGCACGCCGATCGGGCTGGCGAAGCCGTGCTCGCGGCCGTTGGGCAGCAGCGCGTCACGCATGTCCGACCACGGGATCATCGGGTACGCGGCGGTGAGTGACAGCCGGGTTCCCTTCGGGCTGCGCCAGGGGGCGAACCGCCCGTCGGGCAGCCGGATCTCATCGCGCAGAAAGGCGAGCTGCAGCGACTGCCCGCCGCCGTAGGAGTCACCGGAGGCGGCCAGCGCGCCGCGGCGGGCGATGCCCTCGTCCACCAGCCGGCCCAGCAGCTCCTGGGTGTCGCGCACCTCGTAGCGCTGGTCGGCCAGGTGGATCCACCCGCGCGCGCAGTCCGGGGTCCGCGACTCCTTCGTCCCGCACGAGCGGCCGAACCCGCGCGCCGACGTCGTCATCACCGC
>CAZXNX010000163.1:0-5892 GCA_964642225.1 uncultured Solirubrobacteraceae bacterium
GCCGTGGCGGGCGCCGTGGCCGACGCTGAGCGCCAGGCGCCGCGGCGCGGTGCGCCACGGCAGCGTCCAGGCCGTCTGCAGCACCTGGGCGCGGGCCTGCACGTAGACGTCCTCGTCGAGCTGCCGGGAGGCGGACCCGTGGTGGTGGACCTCGGGCGCCGTGCCGATCCGCACCACGTGCCCGTGCTTGAGCATCCGCCGCGCGTACTCGGAGTCCTCGCCGCGGTTGAAGAGCTGCTCGCGGTAGCCGCCGAGGGCCAGGAACGGCTCGCGGGCCAGCAGCGACGCGCCGCCGGGGAACGTGTCGGTGACGTACCGGCCCGCGTCGTCCGGGGCGCGATTGCGCAGGACGAGCTCCTTGCCCAGGTCGATCATCGGCAGCGCGACCGCGCCGATCCGCTCGTGGTCGAAGTCGTCGAGCGCGTGCTGGAGGGTGTCCGGCGAGAGGAACTCGGCGTCGTCGTCGAAGATCGCGAAGTGCGCAGCGCGGGCGTCGCGGGCGCCGCGGTTGCGCTGGACGATCATGCCGAGTCGCTCCGGTGAGCGGAACACCCGCGTCTGCGGGAAGGCCGCGCGGACCGCCTCGGCGGTGTCGTCCTCGGAGCCGTCGTCGTAGACGAGGACCTCGATGCGCGCCGTCTGCATCCACACGGAGGCCAGCGCGGTCAGCAGCTGGTCGCGGCGGTTGCGCGTGGAGATGACGACCGAGAGGTCCGGGACGGCGGCGGAGGAGGAGGTCATGGCGTCGGAGCCGCGGCCGGGTGCCCGGCCAGCTCGTGGTAGATGCTCGCGTAGCGCGCGGCGGTGTGCTCCCACGAGAAGGTGGCGGCCTGCCGCAGGCCGTTGGCGATCAGCACGTCGCGCAGGGCGGGCTCGTCGGCCAGCCGGGCGATGGCGTCGGCGATCGCCCCGACGTCGGTCGGGTCGAACCACAGGACCGCGTCGCCCCCGACCTCGGGCAGCGCGGTGCGGTCGGAGGCGGCCACCGGCACGCCGCGCCGCATCGCCTCCACCAGCGGCAGGCCGAAGCCCTCGAACAGGCTCGGGTGCACCAACGCGGTGGCGGCGGCGAAGAGGTCCTCCACCTCCTGGTCGGTGGTGTCGCTCTCGTAGCCGGGGAAGCGCACGCGGTCGGAGATCCCCAGCGTGCTGGCCAGCGCCTGCCACCGCGCCCCCTCGACCGCCGGGCCGCCGGTGTGGACGAGCATCAGGTCGCGCGCCGGCCCCACCCGGGCGAAGGCCTCCAGCAGCCGGGCGACGTTCTTGTTCTCGAAGCCCACGCCCATGCTCAGCACCACGGTGCGGTCGCCGAGGCGGTGCCGGGCGCGGGCCGCCTGCGCGTCGCCGGGCGTGCGCTCCTTGCCGGGGCCCAGCGGGATCACCGTGACGGTCCCCGGCGCCAGCCGGAAGGCCTGCTCGATGTCCCGGGCGCTGAACCGCGAGACGGTCGTGACGCGGTCGGCGGCCCGCAGCGCGGCGGGGGTGACGAGCGACAGCATCGCTCGCGAGGATGCCGGGTGGGTGCTGGGGTAGTGGCGCCACATGAGGTCGTGCACGGTGAGCACCGACGGGACGGAGCCGAAGGGCGGGCCGATGTTGGCCGCGTGGTGCAGCACGTCGATCCCGTCGCGTCGTGCGCGCCCCGGCAGCCACGCCAGCTCCGTGCCCATGCGCAGCACGCGCTGGCCGACGGCGTGGTCCACGGTGGGGGTGTCGACGAAGTGGATGCCCTGCGTCCACGGGTCCTCCCGCAGGAGCACCGTGCGTGCCTCGCGGGGGCAGTAGAGGACGATCTCGATCTCGGGGGCGGCGGTGAGGAGCCCGCGCAGCAGCGAGCGCGCGAAGGTGCCCATGCCGCCGCGGCCGGTGGTCAGGAAGGCCCCGTTGACGCCCAGCCGCATTCGGGGGCGCCGCGCGGGGGTGCTCACCGCGCCGCCCCTTCCGCGGCGCCGGGGCGCCAGGCCCACAGGATCCCGCACTCCTGCGGCATCTCCCGCACGGCGAACGCGGTGTAGCCGGCCTGGGCCAGCAACCGCTCGGCGTCGGCCCGCGGGGCACCGGTGGGAGAACCCATCCGGTGGTACTCCAGGAGCACGGCGGGGGCGGCGAGGTCGCGCATGCGGGGGTCGGCGAGGATCGGCCACTCCGAGCCCTCGATGTCGATCTTCACCACGTCGGCCTCCAGGAGGTCGCCGAACGCGTCGCGGATCGGGACGGCGCGCCCGGCGCCCTCGTCCGTCACGTGGCTCTGCGCGCCCTGGCCGCCGGCGAACGAGACGACACCGTCCGCGGGGCCCGCGCAGGCCCGAACGAGGGCCCAGTCCCGCCCGCCGTTGGCGGCGATCGCCCGGGCGCAGATGTCCCCGTTGTCCTCGTCGGGCTCGTAGGCGGTGATCGTGCAGCCGGGCCACTCCCGCCGGCACCACACGCCGTACAGCCCGATGTTGGCCCCGAGGTCCACGACGCGCAGAGGGCGCCGCGCGGCGGTGGCCGCCAGTCCGGCCCGCAGCTCCGGGGGCACGTCGTAGAAGCCCCACCAGAACAGCTCGTCCAGCACCGTGACGTCCGGGTAGTCGTGGCGCATCACCACGGACTGGCCGCCCTGGGACAGCGTGTACCGGTACGTGCCGCGGCGCCCGGCCAGCTCCGACAGCGCGAAGCGCACGCGCTCGCGCACGAGCACGGCGCGGGAGGCGCGGTACACCCGCTGGGTGGCGGGGAGCGCGGACAGCCAGCGGGCGGCGCGGGTGCCCTGCAGGCGGTCCAGGACACGCAGGGGTGAGCTCATGGCGTCGCCTCCGCGGGGGGATGGTCGGCCTCGGCCGGCGGGCCGTCGCGGTTGGAGAGGCGCAGGAACAGCTCGCACCCCAGCACGGACAGGATGGAGCAGACGATCTGCACGTCGACGATCGCCGTCGACGAGCCGTGGTGCAGGAGGAAGGCGAGCTGCTGCACCACCAGGACGACGGCCATGACGATCGCCACGTTGTCGCGGCCGAGCGCGAGCAGGTGGTTGAGGTACACCAGCGTCAGCGCGTAGAAGGCCATGGCCAGCGCGAGCGGCCCCAGCAGCGGGGCGGCGTCGTCGTACTGGGTGCCGAAGCCCAGGTGCAGCAGCGTGGTCGGGAAGGCGAAGTAGATGGCCACGCACGGCACGCTCAGCAGGACGACCGTGAGCAGCCCCAGGTTGAGGTGGGGGCGCTCGCCGTCGCTGCCGCGCAGCCGCGCCACCCGCGCGAACAGCACCGTGTTGAGCCCGATGGGGATGAGCAGCAGCATGCTCGTGGCCACCGACGCCGCCGCGTACAGGCCGGCGCCGTCGGGTGACAGGGAGCCGCGGGCCCACACCAGGTCGGTGTTGAGCAGCGCGGTGTTGAAGCCCAGGGCGATCGCCGCGCCGAGCGCGTAGCGGCCGATGATGCGCCGCGCCGGCAGCTCGTGCCCGCGCGTGCGGGCGAAGTACGGCCGCAGCACCCACACCATCGCCGCGAAGGTGACGACGGTGGCGGCCGCGAATCCGAACGTGACGGCGGAGGCGCCGAAGCCCAGGGCGGCCAGCCCGACGCCCGCGGCGAGCTTGAGCGTCGACTGCAGCGCCGACGTCCAGCTCAGCGCCCAGAACCGCTCGGAGGCCTGAAGCGCGCCGGAGGCGATCGGGCCGGGGATCTGCACGAGGAAGGCCACCGCCACCGCCAGGATCGGCAGCGGCCGGTCGACGTTGAGGATCGACATCAGCGGCAGGAAGAGGATGCCGGCGACGACGACGAGGATCAGGCCGCCCCGGACCATCGCCCGCATCGCCGAGCGCAGCACCAGGCCGGCGCCGTGCTCGTCGCCCCGGCTGATGAGCGAGGCCATCTCCCGCGTGATGGTCGCCTGCACCGCCAGCAGTGGCACCGTGGCGATGAGGAACACGGCGAACATCGTGGTCAGCAGCGAGTACTCGCCGGGACCCATGAGCCGGGCGGTGGCGAAGTGGAAGATGACGTTGAAGCCGTTGGCCAGCAGCGCCACGGCGGACACCATCGCGCCCGAGCGCAGCAGGCCGCGGGCGCCGACCTGCGGGTTCTCGAAGCTGAGGACGCCGCCGACGGGGGCGTCGGAGGGGAGCTCGACCTCCTCCTCGCCGCGCGGCTCAGACACGTCGGCCCAGGACGCAGGACCAGTGATGCGTGTCGACGTGCGTGGTGAAGCCGAGCGCCTGCAGGTCGCGGGCGCATGCCTGCGCGTCGTAGTCCCCGTGGCACTCGACCTTGATCATCGCCACGTCGCGGGCCCACCCGGTGTGCTCGCGCAGCACCGTCGCCTCCGCGCCCTCGATGTCCATCTTCACGTAGTCGACGGGCCCCGTCCGGGCCAGCAGGGTGTCGAGGCTCAGGGCCGGCACGTCGTAGCCCTCACCGGGGGCCGCGGTGACGTGCCCGCCGAACTCGTCGCCCGTGTGGACCGTGAACGAGACGGTCCCGTCCGTGGTCCACACGGCGGCCTGCTCGACGCGGCATCGCGGGCCGAAGCCCGCCACCAGGCGCCGGGCCTCGTCGGCCAGTGCGGGCTGGGGCTCCAGGCCGGTGATGCGCGCGGCGGGCCACCGTTGCGCGAAGTCGGCCATCGTCAGACCGAGGTTGGCGCCGAGGTCCCAGACGACGGCCGGCGCGGGCCCCGACGGCGGAAGGTGGTCCATCCCCACGAACGTGTCGAACAGGACCTGCACGTCGGAGGTGCCGGGGCGCAGCCGCACGGGCACGGCCGGGATCGGCGCCACCCGGACCTCGACGGGCGGCCCGCCGGCCGGCGCCCGCGCCACGCCGCGCAGCCGCAGGTACTCCCGCAGGGACACCAGCCGCCGGGCGCGGGAGCTGCGGCCCCAGACGAGCACCCACACCGCGTTCGCCAGCGCGGCGCGGACCGGGGCCGGGAGCCGCTCCGCAAGCGGCCTGGAGGAACGGGATGCCACGGCGGTGAACGTACCTGCTCAGCGCAGCACGTAGGAACTGTGGGACAGGACCCCCACCGGCTCGATCGCGGCGCCGGCGCCGCGCGCCAGGTCGCCGACGTGCTCGGCGTCGGGGGTGTCGGGGCCGCTCGTCTGGAAGGCCATGAGCAGGTGGCGGGCGTCGAAGAAGCGTCGCGCGGCGACGGCGTCCTGCGTGGGGGCGGCGACCTCGCTGAGGCCCCACAGCGAGACGAACAGGTCGGCGCGCACGTCGAGGTCCAGGCCGATGGCGGCGGGAACGAGCGTGAACGCCCCGGGGCGCGGGCGGTGGCCGGGCTGCAGCGCCAGGTCGACGTGCTCCTCGCCGAACACGGTGCACAGGTAGGTCCACTGCAGCGCGGCGACGAGCGGCAGGTCGATGATGACGTGGGCCGGGGGCGTGCCCCGGCTCGTGCGCCGCAGGGTCCGGGCGAAGCCGCCGAAGCCGCCGCCCCACTCGACCACGGTGTCCAGGTCGCCCGCCCGCACCCCGGTGCGGTGGCGCAGCCGCTCCAGGTGGAAGAGGTGGTGCAGCGCGGTCTGGGAGGTGTCCGGGTTGGTGACCGACAGCGTCGGCTCGCCGGCCGGGTCCTCCTCCAGGGCGGCGTAGAGGGCCTCGTCCGGGACGTGGCGCTGCAGCCAGCGCAGCTCGCGGTGCCGCAGGCGGGTGCCCCGCACCTCCATCGTCTCCAGCAGGACGGGATGGTGCAGGAAGCTGCAGGGCGGGACGGGCAGGAGCGCGTCGCGCAGCCCGTCGAGGTAGTCCGACCACAGGGGGGTGACACCCGTGGGCGCGCCGCATGCCGCCAACTGCGCGTGCACCGCGGCGGTGCGGGCGGCGAACCCGTCCCACGCCGCGAGCTGCCCGGGCTTGGCCTGCGCCAGCCGCCGTTCGGCCGGCCGGTGGCGCAGGTAGGCGA
>CAZXNX010000164.1:0-5873 GCA_964642225.1 uncultured Solirubrobacteraceae bacterium
GCCCCGGGCAGGGCGGCAGCGGCGTGGGGACGCCGACGCCCGAGACGGCCGGCAGCAGCACCCGCGAGGGCATCGACGGCGAGTGGGCGAGCTGCACGTCGGCCGTGCCCGACGGCTGCGCGTCGAAGGCCCAGATCGGCTGCGCGCCACCCGGCGCGGAGATCACGATCCGCAGGCGCGAGCCGGCGCGGTAGGCGTGCCCCTGGTAGTAGAGCGGCACGGTGACGAGGCTGAACCTCCCGGCGGGAAGGGCCTTGATGTCCTTCTTGCGCAGGCTCGGGTACGGCGCCAGCTCGGTGCTCTTGGCCTTGTCGAGCTTGCGCCCGCTCGCGCGCATCCAGCCGCCCTGCACGAACGTCTCCAGGCCGTCGGGCCGCACCTCGGAGACCGTCACCTGCAGGTCGACGCTCGGCTTGTTCGCCTTGATCCACGTCTGTACGGCGCCCGGGCCGACCACGGTGGTGTCGGCCGACAGCGGCGCGCTCACGTAGGACAGCGCGGTGCCGGCCGGGTTGTCCAGCCAGCGGTAGGTCGGGGTCGCCTTCCACAGGCCGCCCGCGCCGGTGTCGCCGGTGAAGTTCGTCACCGGCACCGCAGAGGGGTCATAGCGGAACGTGTCCGCCCCGGCCTTCGACGGCTTCGCGTCGGTCAGCGCGCCGCCGTCGCCCAGGTACCAGGCGCGGGCCTTGGTGCCGGGAAGCGGGAAGCGGGCGAAGGACTGCTCGTAGCCGGCCACGGGACCGCCGGGCGTGGTGCCCCCGGCACCGTTGTCGAACAGGATCCGCACGGGCGGGAGCTTCTCGAACGCCGCCAGCGCCGAGGCGTAGTCCGGCTCGGCCTGGATCGGGTCGTCGGGCAGCGTCACGCCCGAGACGCCCATCGCGGACGAGAACACGATCGACGCCGAGCCGCGGGCGGTCGCCGAGAGCTTCGGCGCCCGCTTGGCCACGTACAGCTCCAGGAAGTCGAACCAGCGGTTGAACGTCGCCGGGTCGAGCGAGTCGATGTGCGTGCCGTTGGTGAACGTGAACCACTTGCGCTTCGTGCCGGTGAAGCGATCGGCCAGGGCGCCGCAGTGGCCGCCCGTCTGCTCGTCCGTCCACTGACAGGCCAGGAACGTCGGCACCTTGATCTTGTGCACGAACGTCACGGGCGCCAGCGGGTCGGCGACCTTGGGCACGTAGTAGCGGTTGGCGCGGGTCTTGGCCAGCAGGTCGACGGCCTGGCCGTGGAGCTGCTGGTTGGCCTTGCAGACGGCGTCGCCCTCCTTGATGCGCTTCAGCGCCCAGCCCTGGCCGCCGGTCTCCGACGCCGGCTTGCTGTCGTGCACGCGGTCCTTGGCCCACGAGAGCGCGAAGCCGTTGTTGAGGATGCCGCCGGGGTACAGGGTGGTCGCGGTGTTGTCGATCACCGACAGCGGGGTGATGGCGGCGAGGCTGGGCGGGTTCGTCGCGCCCACGAACATCTGGCTGATGCCGCCGTAGGAGATGCCCATCATGCCGACCTTGTGGTGCAGCACCCACGGCTGGCGCGCGATGGTCTCCACCACGTCGTAGCCGTCGAGGCCCTGGAGCGGCTCGAAGTAGTCGAAGGCGCCGCCGGAGCAGCCGGTGCCGCGCATGTTCACGTCGACGACGGCGTAGCCCAGGAGCCCGGCGATCACCGCGATGGAGCTCTCGCCGCCGGCGGGGTTGGCGTAGCCGTAGCCCGAGTACTCGATGAGCGTGGGGTACGGCCCGTCGCCGCTGGGGAGCTGGATGTTGATGGCCAGCGTCGTCCCGTCGCGGGTCTTCAGGTAGCCGTAGCCGCTCTTGGGGATCGACTGCCCGTAGAACGCGGTGCTCGGCGGCTTGGAGCGGTTGGAGAAGACGGTGACGGGCTTGGAGGCGCCGACCCGGTAGCCGCGGCCGGGCTTCACGTCGCGGAAGAGGATGGCGCCCAGGGCATCGGCTTTGCGGGTGCCGGCGCGGTGGCCGCGCCGGTCCACGAGGGCCAGGCGCGCCCCGGCCTTGGCGCCGGTCACCTGCACCTGCTCGGCGCTGCCGCGCACGGTCAGGGCCGCGTCGGCCAGCGCCGGGGCGGCGAGGGTGGCGAGACCGGCGAGCGTGACGGTGGCGAGGGCCGCCAGGCGTCGCGCGGCGGGGCGGGCGGGGGTGTCGATCCGGGGCATCCGCGCACCATCTCAGGTTTGCCGCGGGCCGTGTCGCATTTCCGGCCCGGCGCCGCCACCCCGAACGACGACGCCCGATGTGCGACGCTTACCGCGCCGGCACCAACGAGCGATAGGACCGCAGTGTCAGACGATCAGGATTGGCGGCTCCAGGCGGAGCTGGACGTGCCCTCAGGCGACGATGCGCTCGACGCGATCGTCAAGGACGTCGACCGCCTGGACGGCGAGGGCTCGCTGGTGACGCACGACGGCGCCACGCTCTTCGCCTACGCCTCCACGCAGGAGGGCCTGGCCACCGCGCACGGCGCGATCGACGAGGCGCTGGCCCGCGCCGGCGTCGGCGTCACGGTGATCATCAGCCACTGGGACGACCGCATCGGTGACTGGCATCAGGTCGATCCGCCCCTGGACGCCGCCGCGCAGGCCGACCTGGACGCGATCGTCCATGACGCCGAGCAGGTGGAGACCCGCACGCTGGTGGCCACCGCCGGCCGCCTGGCCAAGGACTCCGTCGAGGAGGCCATGCAGCGCTCGGCCGCCGAGCTGGGGCTGACGCTGACCACGGTGGAGCACCATCACCTGCTCACCACGCAGCTGGCCTTCACGGTGACCGGCCCGCGGGGCCGCGTCGACCAGTTCGCCGCCGGCCTGCAGGCCGAGGGCCTGGCGATGGTCCGCGCCGAGGCCCGGGTGTTCGAGCCGCGCTGAGCCGCTGACGGCCGGGCCGGTCGTGTGCGGCGGCCTCGTTCCGGGTAGCCCGGAACCAGCATCCACGGCGGCCCCAGGGCGCGAGCACGTCGTCGCGGAGCACCAGAAGGAGCCAGCCGTGCCCGATCCCCGCGTCCTCCCCCCGCCCACCGCCCCTGCGGGCGGCCCCCGTCCCTCCGACGCGCGATTGCTCGCACAGGTGCGCTCCTTCATGCGGCGCCGCCCCGGCGCGCGGCCCCCGGCCACCGGCACCCCCGCACGGCCGCGTTAGCCCCCGGGCCTGCGGGTACGACGAACGACATGCGCTCCAGTGGCCAGGCCGAGCTCGTCGGGCACGTGCGCGGCCGCCCGGACCCCGCGCGCCGGGTGCTGCTCATCGCCAACGAGACGGTGACCGACCGGGCGATGTCCGAGGCCCTCGCCGGCGCGCCCGACGCGCCCTCCCCCACCGTCGACTTGCCCCTGCGCCGCGTCGTCGTCCGGCCGTAGCCCTCAGATCTGCGGGACCGGCTCGGGCACGGGGTGCTCCGGCGCCGGGACCGGGTCCGGCACGGGATCGGCCGGCGGCACCGGGTCAGGAGCCGGAGCCGGATCGGGGGTGGGGATCGCGGGGCCCGGGCCGGGGGACGGCGGCTGCGGGTCGGTGCCGGGCACCGGCTGCGGCACCTCGGCGTCGGGGAGTGTCCATGCGATGGGCATGCGCGGGGGCTACCCGCCGCGATGACCGCCAATCCTCCCGGGCCGGACCACGCCGCTTGCCATGCTCTCTGCAGAACCGACCATCCGCCATCCCGAAGGGGAAGACATGCAGATCGCCATCATCGGCGCCGGCAACATCGGCGGCACCCTCACCCGGCGCCTCACCACCCTGGGCCACGACGTGACCGTCGCCAACTCGCGCGGCCCCGAGACCCTCGGGGACCTCGCCGGCGAGACGGGCGCCACCGCCGCGACGGTCGCCGACGCCCCGCGGGGCGCCGAACTGGTCGTCGTGACCATCCCGCTGCACCACGTCGCCGACCTCCCCGCCGATCTGCTCGCCGACGCCACGCCGGGCGTCGTGGTCGTCGACACCGGCAACTACTACCCCCAGCGGGACGGGCGCATCGAGGAGATCCTCGACGGCGCCACCGAGAGCCGCTGGACCGCCGGGCAGCTCGGGCACCCGGTGGTGAAGGCGTTCAACAACATCTACGCCGCGCACCTGCTCAACGGCGGCCGGCCGGCCGGCGACCCGGAGCGCTTCGGCCTCCCGGTGGCCGGCGACGACGAGGGCGCCAAGCGCACGGTGATGGGCATCGTCGACGCGCTGGGCTTCGACCCCGTCGACGCGGGGTCGATCGACGAGTCCTGGCGCCAGCAGCCCGGCTCCGCGGTGTACGGGACGGACCTGCCCGCCGACGCGCTGCGGCAGGCGCTGGCCGAGCAGCCCCCGGACCGCCCGGCGGAGTTCACGCCGTGAGGCGTAGGACATAGGCTGCCAACGTGCCAGATTCCACCACCGGCGCATTCGCCGGCCTGACGCTCCGGGGGCCGCTGCGTCCGTACCAGCAGCGGGCGCTGGAGGCCTTCGAGCGGGATCGGGCGGCAGGGCGCACCTCCTCCCACATCGTCGCCCCGCCGGGGTCGGGAAAGACGGTGATCGGCCTGGAGATCATCCGCCGCCTCGGGCGCCCGGCGCTGGTGCTGGCGCCCACCGCCACGATCCAGGAGCAGTGGGGCGCCAAGCTCGCGCTGTTCACCGACACCCCCGCCGCCGTGCTGGCGCCGGCCGGCCCGCTGCACGTCCTCACCTACCAGGCGATCTGCCAGACCGGTGACCCGGATGGCGCGCTGCGGGACCTGGCCGTCGCCCGCCTGGTCGCCGAGCGCGCCCGCACCACGGCGGCCACCCCCGCGCAGGCGCAGGCGGAGGTCGACACCCTCTCCGGGACGGCCCGGGCGCGCCACGAGCGCGACGTGGCCGCCGAGATCGCCCGGATCAAGAAGGAGGTCGCGCGGGGCGAGCACCTCGACGCGGATCTCACCGGGCTGGTGGCGCCGGCGGCCCTGGAGCGGCTGCGGACGCTGCGCGATGCCGGGGTGCGGACGGTCGTCCTGGACGAGTGCCACCACCTCGCCTCGATGTGGGGGTACCTGGTGCGCGTCCTGCTCGCGTCGCTGGGCGACGTGCACGTCGTGGGGCTCACCGCCACCTCGCCGTCGGACCTGCGCGGGGACGAGGCGGCGCTCTACGCCGAGCTGCTCGGCCCCGTGGACTTCGAGATCTCCACGCCCGCCGTCGTGCGCGACCGGCACCTGGCGCCCTACCAGGAGCTCGCGCTCTTCACCACCCCGCTGGAGAGCGAGCGGCAGTGGCTGGCCGAGCGGCACACGCGCTTCGACGAACTGCTGGACCGCCTGCACGACCCCGCCGCCCCCGACGAGGAGGACCTCGCCTTCGGCCCGTGGGTGATCGGGCGCATCCGCTACCGCGACACCGGCGACGGCGAGGCCCGCGTGCCGTTCTCCACCCTCGCGGCCCGGCGCCCGGACCTGGCCCGGGCCGGGCTGCGCTACCTGGCCTCCGCCGGGCTGGAGCTGCCCGATGACGCGCCCCGCGGGGAGGGCTGGCGCGAGCCCCCGACCCTGGACGACTGGCTCGTGCTCATCGGGGACTACGCCGTCGGCTGCCTGCGCGTGCACCCGGGCGAGGCGGCTGAGCGCCGGTTCGCCGAGCTGCAGGCGGGACTGCGCGATCTGGGCCTCGTCCTCACCCGCCAGGGGGTGCGCCGCGGCGCCTCCGACGTCGACCGCGTGCTGTTGCAGAGCGCGTCCAAGCCGCTGGGCACCATCGAGATCCTGGCGGCCGAGGCCGAGTCGCGCGGCGACGACCTGCGCGCGGTCGTGCTGTGCGACACGGAGCGCGCCCCGGGCAGCCGCGAGGAGGCCGATGCCCTGCCGCTCGTGCTGACGGGCGGCGCCCGCGGGCTGCTGGGCTCGTTCGGTCAGGACG
>CAZXNX010000165.1:0-5864 GCA_964642225.1 uncultured Solirubrobacteraceae bacterium
CGGCGAGCGGGACGTCGTGGCGCACGGCGCCGCTCATGCGCCCAGGTCGGCGCGCAGCGCCTCGAACGCCGCGCGCAGCTCCGCCACCTCGGCGCGCAGCTCCCGCAGCTGTGCCTGCACGTCGACGGCGGGCGCGGGAGCGGGATCGTCCTGCGCCGCGGCGAGCGGCGGCGCGTACGCCACGGGCGGCGCGGGCGCCTCCTCGCCGGCGAGCAGGTGAGCGAAGCGCACCTCCTTCTGGCCGGGGCGCAGCGGCAGGACGAGCACGAGGTCGCGATCGGCCAGGCCGATGAGCGTCTCCTCGACGGCGTCGAGGCTCTCGAACGGGTGCATGCGGGCGGTGCGCTGCTTGATCTCCCCGGCGGTCTGCACGCCGCGCAGCAGCAGCACGCCCAGCACCGCGAGCTCGTCGGGGGCGACGTTGAGCGCCTCGTCGAGCAGGTGGCGGTACTTGCGGGTGCGGCTCTGGTGGCCGCTGGAGCCACGGGTCCAGCCGCGGGCGCCGAGCCGGCCCAGCGCGTCCTGGACGTCGTCGTCGCTGAAGTCGACCACGGGGTCGCGGTTGGTGGCCTGGTTGCAGGCCAGCCGCAGCGCGTTGAGCGACAGGGGGTAGGCGTCCGGCGTGGTGCGCTGCTTCTCGATCAGGCAGCCCACGACACGCAGTTCGACGGCATCGGGTTCCACGCCCGGGAGCCTACGCGTCACACGGGCGCTCCGGCACACCGCGCCGGGCGTGAGATGCTTGCCCCATGAGTGAGAACCGCCGTCTTGTCCTGGCCAAGCGTCCCGTCGGCACCGTCGCCGACGACGACTTCGAGCTGCGCCCCGAGCCCATCCCCGAACCCGGCGACGGCGAGTTCGTCGCCAAGGTCTGCTGGCTGTCCTTCGATCCGGCCCAGCGCGGCTGGATGAACGACGTGCCCTCGTACATCCCGCCGGTGCAGATCGGCGAGCCGATGCGCGCCTGGGGGGTCGGCGAGGTCATCAGCTCCCGCAACGACGCCTTCCCGGTCGGCCTCCTCGTGAGCGGGCGGATGGGCTGGCAGGAGTACGCGCTCCTGGACGCCTCACCCGAGATGGGCATCAGCGTGATCCCGCCCGGCGTGCCGCCCACCGCTGCGCTCGGCGTGTTCGGCACCACCGGCCTGACCGCCTACTTCGGCCTGCTCGACGTCGGGCGCCCCAAGGCGGGCGACATCGTGCTCGTGTCGGGCGCCGCGGGCGCCACCGGGTCGATCGTCGGCCAGATCGCCAAGATCCAGGGCGCCACCGCCATCGGCATCGCCGGCGGCCCCGAGAAGTGTGCGTGGGTCACCGACGTGGCCGGCTTCGACGCGGTCATCGACTACAAGAACGAGAACGTGGCGGCCCGCATCCGCGAGCTGGCGCCCAAGGGCGTCAACGTCTACTTCGACAACGTCGGCGGCCCGATCCTCGACGCCGCCCTGGCCAACATCGCCCAGGCCGGCACCGTCGTCCTGTGCGGCGGCATCTCCACCGGCTACACGGTCGACGAGCGCCCGGCGGGCATCCACAACATCTCGATGCTCACCGTCCGCAGCGGCCGCATGGAGGGCTTCATCGTCCTCAACTACGTCGCCCGCTTCGGCGAGGCCGTCAAGCAGCTCGCCACGTGGGTGCAGGAGGGCCGCCTGGTGTGGAACGAGGACATCCAGCAGGGCGGGATCGAGGACGCGCCCGCCACGCTGCGCCGCCTCTTCGAGGGCCGCAACCTGGGCAAGCAGCTGCTGCAGCTGGCGGAGCCGTCGGGCCCGGCCTGAGGGCCTAGACGACGCCGTCGGGGGTCGCCAGCGTGGGCGACCCGACGGCGTCGGGCTCGTGCGGGGCGACGTCCTGGTCCAGGAACTCCAGGAGCGCGCGGTTGAAGGTGGTGGGCCGCTCGAGCATCGGCACGTGGCCGGTGTCCTGGAGGATGAGCTTCGTCGAGCGGGGGATGCGGCGGTTGAACTCGTCCGCGTCGCCGAGGGGCACGAGGATGTCGTCGGTGCCCTGCACGATGAGCGTCGGGCAGACGATCTCCGGCAGGCGGTCCAGGAAGTCGTAATCGAGGATCGCCTGGAGCGAGTCGGAGAAGCCGGGGGCGCCGACCGAGTGCATCTGCTCGAAGACGAGGTCCTTGGCCAGGAGCGTGGGGTGGCGGGCCACGATCCCCATCGCCATCTGCACGAAGCCGGGGCGGCGCATGATGCGCCGTGCGGCCTCGGGGTCCTGTTTCGTGCTGCCGCCGGCGGTGATCATGCGGCCCATCCGCTCGCTCAGCCAGTTGCGGTTGACGGTGGTGGAGATGCCGGCGGCGTCGACGAGCACGAGGCGCTCGACGCGGCGGGGATGCTGGATGGCCGTCTCCGCGGCGGTGAAGCCGCCCATCGAGTTGCCGACCACGGCGACGCTGTCCAGGCCCAGGTGCGCGCACAGCGCGTCCACGGCCGACGCGAAGCCGGTGATCGAGATCGGCCCGACGGGCATCTGCGAGCCGCCGAAGCCGGGGAGGTCCAGGGCGATCGCCCGGTGATGCTCGGCGATGGCCGGGATGTTCTCCAGCCAGTTCTGCCAGGAGCCGCCCAGGCCGTGCACGAAGACGACGGCGCGGTCGCCGGCGCCCAGGTCGGCGTACTGCACCTCGCTGCCGTTCAGCTCCACCTTGTGGACGTGCGCGTTCCAGTCGACGTCCCGCCAGCTCGGCGTTGCGGACACGCCGTACTCGGCGTCGGCGTTGCGGGCCGATCGGCGGCGGCTGGGCCGCGCGGGGGAGGGCCACAGCGCCTTCAGCGGCCCGCGGCGGTAGGGACGAGGCTCGGTCGCGGTGGGCATGACGGAAATGTTACGCCCCCACACCCCGTGTCCGGGTCATTGCAGGACGTCGAGCAGGCGGTCCAGGTCGCCCTCGTCGTTCCACGCGCCGGTGGAGGCGCGCACGTAGGGGGTGCCGGGCAGGTCGCGGACGATCACGCCGGCGGCCGCGCAGCGGTCGCGGACGGCGATCGGGTCGTCCTCCTCCCAGCTGGTGAGCGTGGTGGCGCCGTGGGGCGCCACCGTCTTCCCGGCCGCGGTGAGGCGCGCGACCAGGGTCTCGGCCAGGGCGGCGCCGCGGGCGTGGATCGCGTCCCACCCGGCGGCCGCCAGCACGTCGAAGGCGGCGATGGCCGCATCCCAGGCCTCCGGGGCGATCGCGGCGGCGTCGTGGTGGGAGGCGTCGGGCGCCAGCTCGGATGCCAGCCCCGCCGCGGGGTCCTTGAGGTTGACGTAGGTCGGGCCGGGTGTGGCGAGCCGCTCGAGCTGGTCGGGCGCGATCCACAGCATCCCCAGGCCGTCCGGCCCGCACAGCCACTTCTGGCCGGGGCCGGCGTAGAAGTCGCAGCCCAGCGCGTGCACGTCGACCGGCACCGCGCCGACGCCCTGGGCGCCGTCCAGCAGCACCGGCACGCCGCCGGGCATGGCGGGAGCGACCTCGCCGGTCGTCCACGCCACGTGCGAGCAGGCGATGAGCCGCGTGCGCGCGCCGGCCGCGTCGGCGATCGACGGCAGCGGCACCTCGCGCACCGTCACGCCGAGCAGGCGCCGCGCCGCCGACAGCGGGCCGAGCAGCCCGGGGTGCTCGTGCTCGGCGGTGAGGATCTCGTCGCCGGGCTGCAGGTCCAGCCCCGTGAGGACGCGCACGAGCCCCTCGCTCGTGCCGGTCGTCAGCGCGACCTCCTCGGGGCGCGCGCCCAGCACCGAGGCGTACCGCCGGCGGATCGCGGTGCGGGCCTCGCCCCACGCCTCGAAGTACGCGCCGGACCCGCGGCCCTCGGCGGTGAAGCGGTCGATCGTCGCCACCTGCGCGTCGCGGGCGGCCCGGGGGAGCGGCCCGCATGTGCCGGCGTTGAGGTAGGCCCGCTCGGCGAGCACCGGGAACTGGGAGCGAAAGGCTGCGAGGTCCATCAGTGGAGGGTAGAAGGGGCCGGTTCGGACCGTGATCCAGGAAATGACCGCTCAGCGGTCATTTCTTGGAACTCGGCGGAGGATCGACCCGCGATACGCTCCGCCGCGATGCAGGTCACCCTTCCCGACGGCACCCCGCTGGACCTCCCCGACGGCGCCACCGGCGCCGACGCCGCGCTGGCGATCGGGCCCGGCCTGGCCAAGGCGGCCCTGGCCGTGCGCCAGGACGGCGAGGTGCGCGACCTGGCGCGTCCCCTCATCCCCGACACGCCGGTGGAGATCATCACCGAGCGCAGCGGGCAGGACGCGCTGGATCTCATCCGCCACGACACCGCCCACGTGCTGGCCGCCGCCGCCATGGAGCTGTACCCCGGCGTGAAGATCTCGATCGGTCCCCCGATCGAGGACGGCTTCTACTACGACTTCGAGTTCCCCGAGGGCACGAAGCTCAGCGAGGACGACTTCGCCGCGCTCGAGCAGAAGATGAAGGAGCACATCAAGGCGTCGGAGGAGTTCGTCCGCGAGGACGTCTCGGTGGAGACCGCGCTGGAGCGCTTCCGTGCCGAGGGCCAGGACTACAAGGTCGAGCTGATCGAGGACCTCGTGCGCAACGCGCCCGCCGACGATCCCGTGGAGACCGTCTCGCTCTACACCAACGGCCCCTTCACCGACCTGTGCCGCGGCCCGCACGCGCCGTCGACCAAGCGGATCAAGGCGTTCAAGCTGCAGTCGGTCGCCGGCGCCTACTGGCGGGGCGACGCGACCCGCACGATGCTCACCCGCGTCTACGGCACCGCCTTCTTCGACAAGAAGGACCTCGCCGCGCACCTGGAGCGCATCGAGGAGGCCCGGGCGCGCGACCACCGCAAGCTGGGCAAGGAGCTGGGGCTCTTCACCTTCTCGGAGCTGTCGCCCGGCTCGGCGTTCTGGCTGCCCAACGGCACCACGATCTACAACACCCTCCTGGCCCTCTCCCGCGAGATGGGCGCCGACCGCGGCTACACCGAGGTCAAGACGCCGATCATCTTCGACAGCGAGCTGTGGAAGACCTCGGGCCACTGGGGCAAGTACCGCGAGAACATGTTCCTCACGGAGACCGAGGACCGCCAGTACGGCATCAAGCCGATGAACTGCCCCGGCCACGCCCACCTGTTCTCCACCCAGCAGTGGAGCTACAAGGACCTGCCCGTCCGCTACTCAGAGCCGGGCAACCTGCACCGCAACGAGCTGAGCGGCACGCTCCACGGCCTCCTGCGGGTGCGCCACTTCACCCAGGACGACGCCCACATCTTCTGCACGCCCGAGCAGGTGCAGGACGAGGTCGCCGACTGCCTGGAGTTCATCTTCGCCACCTACGCGATCTTCGGGTTCGAGGACATCACGGTCGAGCTGTCGACCCGCCCCGAGAACCGCATCGGCACCGACGAGGAGTGGGACTGGGCCGAGGGCGCGCTGACCAAGGCGCTCGAGTCGCGCGGTCTGGAGTACTCGATCAACGAGGGCGACGGCGCGTTCTACGGGCCCAAGATCGACGTCCACCTCACCGACTCGCTCGGCCGCTCGTGGCAGCTCGGCACGGTGCAGCTGGATCCCAACCTGCCCGAGCGCTTCGAGCTGAGCTACATCGGCGCCGACAACGCCGAGCACCGCCCGCTGATGATCCACCGGGCCTGCATGGGCACGTTCGAGCGGTTCATCGGCATCCTCATCGAGCACTTCGCGGGAGAGTTCCCGCTGTGGCTCACGCCGGTCCAGGCGATCGTGCTGCCCATCTCCGACCGTCACGAGCCCGCCGCGCAGGACGCGGCCGCCGTGCTGCGGCGCAGCGGGGTGCGGGTCGAGGTCGACGGGCGCACCGAGTCGATGGGCCGCAAGATCCGCGACGCCGCGCTGCGCAAGGTGCCGTACATGCTCGTGGTGGG
>CAZXNX010000166.1:0-5858 GCA_964642225.1 uncultured Solirubrobacteraceae bacterium
CAGGAGGCCGAGATCGCGGAGGGCCTGCGGGAGATCGCCGACGGCACGCCCGCCGCGGGCGCCGGGCCGTTCCCCGTCCACGCCCGCGACGGGCGGCGCGGGGGCAAGTCGTTCGTCGACCTCGACGAGGACATCACGGCCAAGGACATCGCCTACGGGGCCGACGAGGGCTACGACTCGATCGAGCTGAACAAGCGGTACACGACGGTGACGATGGGCCCGTCCCAGGGACGCTTCTCCCAGCTCGCCGCCGTGCGGGTGCTCAGCGAGCACGAGGGCCGGGACGTCGGGGACATCGGGCTGACGACCGCGCGGCCGCCGTGGTCGACGGTCCCGATGGGCGCCCTCGCCGGGCGCCCGTTCGAGGCGGCCAAGCGCTCGCCGATGCACCACCGCGAGCGCGAGCAGGGCGCGACCGTGAAGTGGGCGGGGGACTGGCGCCGCGCCTACGACTTCGGCGATCCCGAGGGCGAGGCGCTCGCCGTGCACGAGGCGGCCGGCCTCATCGACGTCTCCTCCCTCGGCAAGCTGCTCGTGCGCGGCGCCGACGCCGGGGCGTTCCTGGACCGCCTGTACCCCAACCGCTTCTCCAACCTGAAGCCGGGCCGGGTGCGCTACGGCGTCCTCACCTCCGACGCCGGGCGCATCACCGACGACGGGACGATCGGCCGCCTCGACGAGGAGACCTTCTACGTGACGACCACCTCCGGCGGGGCGGGCGCCGTCGAGCAGTGGTTCTCCTGGTGGCAGGCGATCTGGCGGATGGACGTGACCATCACGGACCTGACCCAGGGGCTGGCAGCGGTCAACCTCGCCGGCCCGCGCGCGCGGGACATCCTTCAGTCGGTCACCGACCTGGACTGCTCGGCCGAGGCGCTCACGTACCTCGACGCGCGTGAGGCGACCGTGGCCGGGGTCGGCGCCCTGCTCCTGCGGATCGGCTTCGTGGGGGAGCTCGGCTACGAGATCCACGTGCCCGCCGCGCACGGCACGCACCTGTGGGACGCGCTGCTGGAGGCCGGCGCCGCGCACGGCATCCGCCCGTTCGGCCTGGAGCCGCAGCGCATCCTGCGCCTGCAGAAGCTGCACGTGATCGTGGGGCAGGACACCGATTCCGAGTCGACGCCCTACGGCGCCGCGATGCCGTGGATCGTGAAGCTGGACAAGGACGAGGACTTCATCGGCCGCTGGGCGCTCGCCCGGGCGGCGACCATGCCCACCGAGACGGCGCTGGTCGGCTTCACCACCGACGACGGGCACCTGCCGACGGAGGGCGCCGTGGTGCTCGACGAGACGGGGGCGTCCGCCGGCCAGGTCACGAGCGCGCGTCACTCCCCGCAGCTCGGCCAGGTCATCGGCATGGCGTGGGTGCCGGCCCTCCTGGCGCAGGACGGGGCGCGCCTGACGATCTCCGACGAGGGGCAGACGCACCCGGCCACGGTCGTGCTGCAGCCCTTCTACGACCCCGAGGGCGCGGTGCTGCGCTCATGACGCTCGGCTTCCTGACCCCGGCCGGACTCGATCCCGCGCGCCCCGCTCCCGCGGCCGCCAGCCCGATGGAGCACGCCGCCGCGGCGGCCGGCGCCGTCTTCGCGGTGCGGGACGGCTGGAACGTCCCCGTCGGCTACCCGGACCGGGCCGTCGCGGCGCTGGCGCCGCCGGTCACCTGGAGCGACGCCTCGCACCTGGGCACCTTCGAGCTGCAGGTCCCGCCCGGCGGGGCCGGCGACCTTGCCGCCGCCATGGCGGCGCTCGCGGGCACGGAGCCCGTGCTCGGGCGGGCCGTGCGGGCCGGCGGCGCCTGGTGGTGCCCGATCACGCCGGAGCGGCTGCTCGTGGTCAGCGATGCCGACCGCACCACCGCGGTGCGCGCCGCGCTCGCCGCGGTCCCGGTCCCGTTCACCGACGTCACGGCCGCCTTCGCGGGCCTCGTCATCGCGGGCCCGCAGGCGCGGGAGACGATCGCCCGCTTCTGCGCCCTGGACCTGCGGCCCGCCGTCACGCCCGTGGCGGCCGCCCGCCCCGGGTCGATCGCCCGCACCCCGGGGCTCCTCGTGCGCGAGGAGGAGGAGCGCTACCTGCTGCTCGTGGGCGCGGCGTTCGCCGACTACCTGTGGACGATCGTCGCGGACGCGGCCACCCACCTGGGCGGGGCGCCCGCCGCGTTCGCCGCCACGGAGGCCCCGACCGATGCGTGACATCTTCCGCAAGCGCCGCATGTGGCGCCGGCCCGGCGCGCTGAAGCCCTCGTACGACGTCGTGATCATCGGCGGCGGCTCCCACGGCCTGGCCACGGCCTACTACCTCAAGGAGCACGGCATCACCAACGTCGCCGTGCTGGAGAAGAGCTACATCGGCTCCGGCGCCGCGGGCCGCAACACGACGATCCTGCGCTCGAACTACAAGACCCCCGAGGGCGCCCGCTTCTACGACGCGAGCATCAAGCTGTACGAGGGGCTGTCGGCCGACGTCGACTTCAACGTCATGTTCTCCCAGCGCGGGCACCTGACGCTCGCGCACTCCGACCGCGCGGCCTTCGTGATGGCCAACCGTGCCGAGGTCAACCGCCTCCAGGGCATCGACTCCCGGCTCATCGGGCGCGAGGAGATCCAGGCGCTCGCGCCGTCGATGAACATCCGCGAGGACGCGACGTACCCGGTCCAGGCCGCGCTGTACCACCCGCCCGGCGGCATCATCCGCCACGACGCGGTGGTGTGGGGCTTCGCCCGGGGCGCGGACGAGGGCGGCGCGGAGATCCACCCCTACACCGAGGTCACCGGGCTCGACCGCACGGGCGATCGCATCACCGGGGTGCGCACGAACCGCGGGACCGTCAGCGCGGGCATCGTCCTCAACTGCACGGCGGGGTGGAGCACGCTCATCGCCGACATGGCCGGCGTGCCGCTGCCGATCACGACGCACATCCTGCAGGCCTGCGTGACCGAGCCGGTCAAGCCCTTCCTCGACGTGGTCATCGTCTCGTCGCAGATGCACGTGTACATCAGCCAGACCGGCCGCGGGGAGTTCGTCATGGGCTCGGAGATCGAGCCATGGACCACCTACCGCACGCAGGGCACGCTGAACTTCCTGCAGGATTTGACCAAGCACACGCTGGAGCTGTTCCCCCAGCTCGAGCACGCGCGGATCCTGCGGGCGTGGGCCGGGCTCTGCGACCTGTCGCCGGACTACAGCCCGATCCTCGGCAAGACCGACGTCGAGAACTTCCACGTCAGCGCCGGCTGGGGCACGTACGGCTTCAAGGCGGCCCCGATCGTCGGGCACACGCTGGCCGAGCTCGTGGCGACCGGCCGCACGCCGGACCTGATCGCGCCGTTCGCGCTGGAGCGCTTCTACACCGACGAGCTGGTCTCCGAGCTCGCGGCGGCCGCCGTCAGCCACTGACCATGTCCGACGGCCCGTCCGAACCCCGGATCCTGCGGCTGCTGATCACCTGCCCGGACCGCCCGGGCATCGTCGCCGCCGTCTCCACGTTCCTGGCCGGCCAGGGGGTGAACATCGTCTCCTCCGACCAGTACTCCAGCGACCCCGAGGGCGGCACGTTCTTCCTGCGCATGGAGTTCACGCGACCGGCCGGGACGCAGGCCGAGGAGCTGGCGGCGCAGTTCGGCGCGCAGGTCGCGGAGCGCTTCGCGATGCGCTGGCGGCTGTGGGACACGGCCCGCGACAAGCGGGTGGCGATCCTCGTCTCGCGCGAGGACCACTGTCTGCTCGAGCTGCTGTGGGGGCTGCGGCGCGGCCGGCTGGAGGCGGACATCGTGGCGGTGGCGTCCAACCACCCGGACCTGCGGGACGAGACCGAGCGCGTCGGGATCCCCTACCACCACGTCCCCGTCACGCCGGAGCGCAAGCCGCAGGCCGAGGCCGAGCTGCTGGACCTCCTCGTCGGGCGGTGCGATCTGGTGGTGCTGGCCCGCTACATGCAGATCCTGTCCGGCGACTTCCTGGCCCGCGTCGGCGTCCCCGTGATCAACATCCACCACTCCTTCCTCCCGGCGTTCGTGGGGGCCGACCCGTACGGCCGCGCCCGCGCCCGCGGGGTGAAGCTGATCGGCGCGACCGCCCACTATGTGACGGAGGACCTCGACGCGGGGCCGATCATCGAGCAGCAGGTCGTGCGCGTGACCCATCGCGACGACACCGCGGCCCTCACGCGCCGCGGCGCCGACGTCGAGCGGACCGTGCTCGCCCGGGCCGTGCAGTGGCACTGCGAGGACCGCGTGCTGCGCCACGGCGACACGACGGTCGTCTTCTGAGGTGCGCCGCTACGCGCCGTACCCCTCATCGAAGTCCTTGCGGTCCACGTCCCAGTCGGTGGCGCCACCGCGCTGCACGGTGACGTGGCAGAAGTCGGACTCGGGCGTCGCGCCGTGCCAGTGCCACACGCCGGCCGGGATCGTCACCCAGTCGCCGACCTTCAGCGTCTGCCGCGAGGTCTCGGTGGCCAGGATGCCCTCGCCCTCGGTGACGTGCAGGGTCTGGTCGAAGCTGTGGGCGTGGGGCTTGGCCCGCGAGCCGGCGTCGAACCACACCGCCCAGATCATGCTTCCCTCGGACGCACCGGGGTCGTACAGCTCCAGCTCCTGCACGTTGCCCTCGAACCAGCTGGCGGTCGACGGAGCGCGGCGGGAGCGGAGGTCGTCGAGGATGGGGAAGGGCGGCATGGCAGGATGGGCTCCGGTTCTCGGTGGTGAGGGGCGGGACGGCACGTACTATTCTGCCAACCAATGATGGCGATGTCGCAACACACACCCAGGCTCTCCCAGATGGTCGCGACGCGCACGGAGGTCTCCTCGCGCCTGGGCGTGGTGTCGGCCGGCCATCCGCTGGCGGCCGAGGCGGGCCTGAAGGCCCTCGCGGCCGGGGGCAACGCGGTCGACGCCGCCGTCGCCGGCGCGTTCGTGGCCTTCGTGGCGGAGCCGAACAACGCGGGGATCGCCGGCTACGGCCACCTCAGCGCGTTCGTGGGAGGCGAGTTCCTCACCATCGACCACAGCCCGCGCGTGCCGGGCGCCGCGACCGCCGGCATGTTCGAGACGACCGGCCCCGAGCCGCAGGGCTATGACTGGCCGGGTGTGGTCGACGACCGCAACGCGGTGGGCCACCTCGCCGTCGCCGTGCCGGGGGCGGTGGCGGGCCTGCACGAGATCCACGCGCGCGCCGGGCGCCTGCCGTGGGCCGACCTGCTCACCGACGCGATCGATCTCGCCGAACAGGGCCTGGAGGTCACCTGGTTCCTGCTGCTGCTCATCGCCGGCCGCTACGAGGAGATCCGTGAGCGCCCAGCGCTCGCCGCCATCCTCCTCAAGGACGGGAAGCTGCCCCGGGCCAGGACCGAGGACGACCCCGGCGACCGCCTCGACCAGCGCGAGCTGGCGGCGACGCTGCGCCGGGTCGCCGCCGAGGGCCCTGACGGCTTCTACCGCGGCGACGTCGCGGCGGCCATCGCGCAGGAGATCCTGGGCGGCGGCGGCATCCTCACCGCGCAGGACCTCGAGACGTACGCCGTGAAGGTGCTGGCCGAGCAGCCGGCCCGCTACCGCGACCTCGACTACATCACGGCCAACGACCAGGTCGGCACCGAGTCGCTCAACATCCTGGACTGCTTCCCGCTCGGCTCGGCGGCGCCGGGGAGTGCCGAGCACCTGCACCTGCTGGCGGAGGCGATGGGCCACGCGTTCGTCGACAACGTGACCTACGCGGCCGACCCCGACCACGGGGAGAGCCCGCTCGCCGGGCTCGCCAGCCCGGCCTTCGCGGCCGCCCGCGCCGCCGGCATCACGCTGGACGCGGTGGCGCCGCGGCCGCTCGCCACCGCCGATCCGTGGCCCTTCCAGGAC
>CAZXNX010000167.1:0-3258 GCA_964642225.1 uncultured Solirubrobacteraceae bacterium
GATTAACTTTCGGGCTCGACGCGCTCGCGTCATCGACTTCGGCGCCTTCGAGGACGCGATCGGCGTCCTGGAGCAGCGGGGCTACGTGATCCGCGCCAAGCCCCGGTCGTAGCCCGCTCCTTCCCCTCGAGTTCCAAAATATGACCGCTGAGCGGTCATTTCTTGGAACTCGCGCCCTAGAACAGCTGGTTCTCGCCGCCGAAGACCTCGGACACCGAGTCGTCGGTGAAGATCCGGCGGATGGAGTCGGTGAGGAGCTCGGCGCAGCTGAGGACGCGGACGTTGTCCGGGGCGCCGGCGCGCAGCGGGATCGTGTCGGTGACGACGATCTGCTCGAAGTTGGCCTTGGCCAGGTTCTCGAAGGCGCGGCCGGAGAAGACGGGGTGGGTGGCGGCGGCGAAGACGCGGGCGGCGCCCTCGTCCAGGACGGTCTGGCCGGCGGCGGCCAGGGTCCCGGCGGTGTCGATGATGTCGTCGACGATGATCGCCGTCTTGCCGCGCACGTCGCCGATGACGTAGCCGATCTCGGCGACCTGCTGGGCGGGGCGCTCCTTGTCGAGGATCGCCAGCTCGGCACCGATCTTGGAGGCGAACTTCTTGTTGAGCTTCACGCGGCCGGCGTCCGGCGAGACGACGACGAGGTCGGTCATCCCGAGGTCGTCGAAGTACTGCGTGAGCATCATCGTCGCGGTCATGTGGTCGACCGGGATGGTGAAGAAGCCCTGCACCTGGCCGGCGTGGAGATCCATGGTGAGGACGCGATCGGCGCCCGCCGCCTCGAGCATGTGGGCGACGAGACGGGCGCTGATCGGCTCGCGCGGCGCGGACTTCTTGTCCTGGCGGGAGTAGCCGTACCAGGGGGTGACGGCGATCACGCGGTGGGCGGACGCACCGACGGCCGCGTCGATCATCACCAGCAGTTCCATGAGCGCGTCGTTGGCGTTGACCCCGGTGTCGGGGTTGCCGCAGATCGGCTGGACGATGAACACGTCGGCGCCGCGGATCGAGTCGTCGTAGCGGCAGTAGACCTCGCCGCTCGAGAAGGTCTTGAGCGTGACGGGGCCCAGGTCGACCCCCAGCTTGTCGGCGATCTTGGCCGAGAGCTCGGGGTTGGCACGGCCCGAGAAGACCATGAGCCGCTTGTCGTACGAGGAGTGGAGGAAGTTGGACATCGCGGCGGTGGGTTGCTCGACGGTTGGCACTCTACGACTCCTGCCTGACGGCTTGCCGTACGCGGTCCGCGTAGCCGGCCACCGTGTGCTGGCGGCTGCGGGCGATCGCCAGCGCGCCGTCGGGCACATCCTCGGTGATCACGGAGCCCGCCGCGGTCCACGCGTCGTCGCCCACGGTCACCGGCGCGACGAACGCGGTGTGCACGCCGCCCTTGACCCCGGCGCCGATGGTGGTGCGGTGCTTGAGGCGCCCGTCGTAGTTGGCGGTGATCGTCCCGGCGCCGAGGTTGGTGCCCTCCCCCACGTCGGCGTCGCCGATGTAGCTGAGGTGCGGGACCTTGGTGCCCTCGCCGATGTCGGAGTTCTTGATCTCCACGAACGTCCCCGCCTTGGCGCCCGTGCGCAGGAGCGCCCCGGGCCGCAGGTAGGCGAACGGGCCGATGCCCACGCCGTCCTGCAGCGTGGCCTCGACCACGTAGCTGTGGGGCGCGCGGCAGTCGTCGCCGAACACGGCGTCGATCATCGTGGTGAGCGGGCCGATGTGGCAGCCGGAGCCGATCCGGGTGGCGCCGCGCAGGAAGGTGGCCGGCTCCACGACCGTGTCCTGCCCGATCTCCACGTCGACCTCGATGAGGGTGCTGGCCGGGTCCACCACGGTGACGCCGGCGCGCAGGTGGCGCTCGATGATGCGCGCCTGGGCGATGGCCCGCACCTGGCTGAGGTGGACGCGGTCGTTGACGCCGAGCACGAGGCCGGGGTCGTCGGCCACGAAGGCGCCGACCCGATGGCCGTCGCCGCGCAGGATCGGCAGCACGTCCGGGAGGTACAGCTCGCCCTGGGCGTTGTCGGTGCCCACGCGCCCCAGCGCGTCGAGCAGCGCGCCGCCGGAGAAGCAGAAGATGCCGGTGTTGACCTCGCGGATGGCCCGCTCGGCCTCGGTGGCGTCGCCGTCGGCCTTCGTCTCCACCACGCGCTCGACCGCGCCGTCGGGTGACCGCACCACGCGGCCGTAGCCGGTGGGGTCCTCCAGCATGGTGGTGACCATCGTGGCGGCGGCGCCCTCGCGGGTGTGGGCGTCGACGAGGTCGCGGATGGTCTCGGTGGTCACCAGCGGCACGTCGCCGCTGAGGACGACGACGGGCGCATCCCGGTCGATGTGCTCGGCGGCGGCGCGGACGGCGCCGCCGGTGCCGTCGGCCACGGGCTGCACGGCGAGCAGCACGCCGTCGGGGAGATGGCCCTGCAGCGCGCCGTCGGGGCCGCCGACGACGACCACGCGGGCGGCGCCGGCCTGCAGGGCGGCGGCCACGGGCCAGCCGACCATCGGCCGGCCGCAGATCTCATGGAGGACCTTGGGGGTGCGCGAACGCATCCTGGTTCCCTGGCCAGCAGCCATCACGACGACGACGGGGGCGGCGCTCACGCGCCCCATCGTAGTGACCTGCCGATCAGCGGGGGTCGCTGTACGCCTTCGTGCGCGGGCCGGTGTGGGTGACGCCGTCGGGATCGACCCACACGACGCGCCACGTGCGGCCGGTGCGGTTGCCCGTCTTGGCCGTCCACGAGCCGTCGGACCGCGTCGTGACGCTGAGCGCCTTGCGGTAGCTCCCGCCCCGGTCGGAGCGCTGGACGGTCACCCGCGTGGCGCCGGTGGCGGGGCGCACCAGGCCCCACAGCGCCACCCCGGACCGCGTCGGCTGCACGGTGAGCGGCAGGCGGAAGCCCTCGTAGGCCGGCTTGCGCTTGCCGGCGGAGGTCTTGATGCCGGACTCGAAGCCGGGGTAGCGGCGGGCCGGCGGCTGGTCGGGCGCGGGCTGGTCGTCGTCGAGCAGGTACTGGGAGAAGGTGGCGATGCGCGGGTCGCTCCAGCTCAGGCGCTCGGCGATGGAGCGGAAGTCGGACTGGCGGTCGAGCGGGACCCCGAGGCTCCGGTCGGGATAGGACTGCACGCCGAACTCGGTGATGAAGACCGGCAGCCGCCGCTTCACCGCGCCGGCGCGGGCGGCCTTGTCCAGGGCGGACTCCAGGCGGCCCATGGTGCCCATCGTCACGTCGTCGGCCTGGGTGGGGACGAAGAACGGCCCGG
>CAZXNX010000167.1:3268-5849 GCA_964642225.1 uncultured Solirubrobacteraceae bacterium
GTGTAGGGGTGGTGGGCGTAGCCGTCGGCGGGCAGGCGCGCGCAGGAGCTGCGGCGGTGGTAGCGCGCGTCGAGGCACAGGACGCCGCGCAGGAAGGCCAGCGGGGCGATGCGGTCGCGGCCGTTGCCGCGCGGGGCCGTCTCCCCCATCAGCATCTTGGCCTTGGGCAGGTCCGCCGCGTCCAGGCCCGCGCGCGCGGCGAGGAAGAGCTTGCGGTAGAGCGCCGGGGCGGCCGGCTTGCCCTTCAGGTACTGCGGCAGGAGGAACTTGAAGAGGTTGGGCTCGTTCCAGATCGCCCACCAGTCGACGGAGGGGCCCAGCCGCCGGCCGAGCGCGGTCATGAAGTGCTGGAAGTCGGACGGCCGCGGGTTGGTGAGGCTGTCGCGCGCGCCTTCGGTGCCCCACCGCGGGACGGGCGACGTGACGGTGAGGACGACCTTCCAGCCACGCGCCTTGGCGCCCTCGACGGCGGCGGCGACCTGCGAGAGGTCGTACGCCGCCGGATCGCTCAGGTCGCCGGAGGGACGCTCGCGCCCGTCGGGGTCCGGGGCGACGCTGCGCCACGACACCGCGATGCGGACCCCGTCGACGCCGAGGTCCTCGAGCTCGGCGAAGGTTGCGTCGCGGGTCTGGGGCGCCAGCAGGCGCCCGGCGCTGTCGAACAGGAGAGGCTGGCCGTGCTTGGCCTGTGCCGGGCCGGGGGCCAGCAGCAGCGCCAGGAGGGCGATCGCGGCCGTCACCGCGGCGCGAACCGGGGACGGCCATGGGGCGGGGCGGAGCGGGGAGACGCGAAGGGCCATTGGCCTACCTAACGCCGGGGGAGGCCGGTTGTTGCGCGCCCCACCCCGCGGACACGCCCACTCGGGGGGACTGGGGAGCCAGGATTCGAACCCGGACCTCACGGCGCCAAAGGCCGTCGTGCTGCCGTTACACCACTCCCCATCGGGCTTTCGGGCCGGCACGCGACCCGGGCCACCGGCGCAGGCGCCGGGCCCGGAGTCTTACCAGTCCTCGTCCTGGGCGGATTGCTCCTCGGAGGTGCGCTCGTGATCGGCCTCACCGTCGACCACCGTGCCACGGTCCTCGGGCGGGAAGGCGTCGTGCTCGGGCGAGCGGCCCTCCCAGTTCTCGGTCCGTTCGATCAGCTCGGCCTCGGCCATCTCGAACCCCTCGGATTCGCCGCCTCCGGCCTCGTCGACCGCCTTGAACGCGGGGTCGTTCTCTCGGTCCATGTCAGCTCCTGTGGTCGATTGCCGGTACCGACCCAGCCTACTCCCAGTCGAAGAAATGCCCGTTGACCGGCACCGTGCCGAGCGCGGCGACGGCCGGCAGCGCGCGGGCCAGGGTGTCGGCGAAGGCGCGGGTGCTGGCGGCGACCAGGTCGATCAGCGTCTGCACCGGCGTGGGCGTCTCGGGGACGCCGTTGGCGTAGTCGGTGGCGTACCCCAGCAGCGCGTAGGGGATCTTGGCCTCGCCGGCCAGGACGGTCTCGGGCCCGGCGGTCTGGCTGACGGCGGTGACGCCCGCGGCCCGCAGCTGGGCGATCTCGCTGCGGGTGTTGAAGCGGGGACCGTCCACGTGGCCGTAGGTGCCGCCGTCCTGCACCGGGTGGCCGCTGCCGGCGGCCTCCAGCAGCACGGCGCGCAGCTCGGGGCTGAACGGGGAGTCGTAGATCCAGTGGCCGCGGCCCGGGGCGCCGGGCCGGGTGTGCAGCGTGCAGATGGAGCCGTCGGCCAGGCGGTTGGCCGGGAAGTGCAGGTCGTCGAACACCACCAGCGACCCGAGCGGCAGCTCGGGGTCCAGCGCGCCGCACACCGTGACGGCGAGGATCGCCCCGGCGCCCCGCTCGCGCAGCGCGGCGATGTTGGCCCGGTGATCGACCTGGCTGGACAGGCGCGCGTGGCCGTCGCCGTGGCGGGCGATGTGCAGCACCTCGACGTCGCCCCACGCGCCCACGTTGACCTCGGCCACGCCGTGCTCGGTCTCCACCCGCTCGCGGGCGCCCTCGTTGAGGCCGGGCAGGGAGTACGTCCCGGAGCCGGTGATGATCCCGATCCGCACCCGCTCAGCGCCGCGTGACGCGGCCTCCGGTCGTGCCCTCTTCGCTGGCGGGGCCGCCGCGGTGGGCGATGCCCAGGACGCGCATGGCCTTCAGGCCGAGGCTGAGCTTCTCACGGCCGTCGCTGGAGCCGACGTCCAGGCCGGACAGGTCCCGCACGCGCTCCAGGCGGTAGCGGATGGTGTGGCGGTGGGTGAACAGCCGCTGGGCGGTGCCGGCCACGTTGCCGTCGCAGTCCAGGAAGGCCTCGACGGTGGTGACGAGGTCGGTGTCGTACTGCTCGTCGTAGGAGACGAGCGGCTCCACCGTCTCGGCGTAGAAGCGCTGCAGCTCGGCCGGGTCCTCGCTCATGGCGGGCAGCAGGAGCCGGTAGGCGCCGGTGTCGTCGAAGGCCAGGACGCGGTGCTCGCCGTCGTCGTCGCCCTCGGTCACGTTGGCGGCCAACAGCGCCTCGTTGCCGGCGCGGGCCAGGTCGGCCGGGTCGGTGGCCACGCGGCTGCGGCCGACGGCGCAGGTGAAGCC
>CAZXNX010000168.1:0-5809 GCA_964642225.1 uncultured Solirubrobacteraceae bacterium
TTGCGCTCGAACTCCCGCTCGGCATTCTTGGCGGCGGCGTCGAACTGGCCGAAGTAGTCGACCTGCACGGAGTGGTCGATGACGAGCTCGGCGGGGACGAGCGGCTCGATCTTGGCGGGGTCGCCGCCGAGGTCGGCCATCGCGTCGCGCATCGCCGCGAGGTCCACCACGGCGGGGACGCCGGTGAAGTCCTGCATCACGACGCGCGCGGGCGTGAAGGCGATCTCGTCGCTGGGGGTCGCCTTGGCGTCCCACCCGGCCAGCGCCTCGACGTCGGCGGCGGTCACGGAGCCGTTGCCCTCGGTGCGCAGGAGGTTCTCCAGCAGCACCTTCAGGGAGAACGGAAGACGGGCCACGTCGAAGCGGGCCTGCAGCGCGTCGAGCCGGAAGATCTCCAGCTCGCGGCCGGATACGTTGAGCGTGTCGCGTGCGCCGAACGAGTTGGTGGACATGCGGGTCCTCTCAGGGAAAGCGAAGTCAGTCACCACAGTTTCCCATGCTTGCCGCCCCGGCCGCCGCTACCGGTGTCCTGTGTGGCGCTCTTGTGCTACGTTGCACCGATGACTTCAGGAATCACCCGTCGCGGCCTGCTCGGCGCCGGAGCCGGCGCCGCCGCCGTCGCCGCCCTCCCCGCCGGCGCCTCCGCCGCCTCCGCGTCCACCTCCGGGACCCGCTACGACGTCGTCGTCGTCGGCGCCGGGCTGTCGGGCCTCATGGCCGCCCGCGCGCTGGCCGCCAAGGGCAAGAAGGTCAAGGTGCTCGAGGCGCGCGACCGCGTCGGCGGCCGCACCCTGAACCACTCGATCGGCGGCGGCGATGTCGTCGAGGTCGGCGGCCAGTGGATCGGCCCGACCCAGGACAAGCTCGCCGCGCTGGCCAAGACCCTCGGCGTCGACACCTTCAAGTCGCACTGGACGGGCCAGGCCGTCTACCAGCGCAACGGCGCCCGCACGCTGTTCGACGTGGAGTCGCCGATCCCGCCGGACGCCGACGCCGCCGACGCCGCGGGGATCGTGGGCAAGATCGAGGGGCTGGCCCCCACCATCTCCCGCACCGAGCCGTGGACGTCGCCCAACGCGCTGGAGTACGACTCCCAGACCTTCGAGACGTTCAAGCTCGCCAACACCTCCACCGAGGGCGGGCGGTTCTTCACCGACCTGGCCACCAACGCGGTGTGGGCCTGCGAGCCGCGCGACGTGTCCCTCCTGCACGTCCTGTTCTACTGCTCCTCGGCCGGCAACGAGACGACGCCGGGCAGCTTCCTGCGCCTGACGTCGACGACCGGCGGCGCGCAGGAGTCGCGCTTCGTGGGCGGCTCCCAGCGCGTGTCGCTGGAGATGGCCAAGCGGCTGGGCTCGCGGATCGTGCTGCGCGCCCCCGTGCGGCGGATCGAGCAGCGCGGGGGCGAGTGCCGCGTGGTGAGCGACCGCGGCACCTTCCGGGCCAAGCAGGTCATCGTCGCCGTGCCCCCGGCCGTCAGCGCGTTCATCGACTACGACCCGATCCTGCCCTTCGACCGTGCGCAGCTGCTGCAGCGGTTCCCGCAGGGCAGCGTGATCAAGTGCCAGGCGGTGTACGACAAGCCCTTCTGGCGCGACGAGGGGCTGTCGGGGTACGTCAACTCCGACGAGGGCCCGGTCAAGCTGATGTACGACAACTCCCCGCCGGACGGCTCCAAGGGCGTCCTCCTCGGCTTCATCGAGGGCCAGGAGGCGCGGCGCGCCAGCCGCCTGTCCCCCAGCGCGCGCAAGGCCGCGGTGCTGGCGAACTTCGCCAAGACGATCGGCCCGCAGGCCGGCAGGCCCAAGCAGTTCGTGGAGAAGAACTGGTCCACCGAGGAGTGGACGCGCGGCTGCTACGGCGGGTTCCTGCCGCCCGGGGTGTGGACGGACTACGGCTCGGCGGTCCGCGCCGCGCACGGCCGCATCCACTGGGCCGGCGCCGAGCACGCCACCATCTGGAACGGCTACATGGACGGCGCGCTGCGCTCCGGCGAGGATGCCGCAAAGGCCGCGATGAAGAAGCTCTAGCCGGATCCGTGCTCCAGGAAATGATCGCTGAGCGATCGTTTCCTGGAACTCACGCGGCCGGCGGCGCCGTCACGCCCCGGCGATGGCCTCGTCGTTCGGCGGGGCGGCGGGGGCGACGGGCGCCCGCACGTAGCGCCACACCGAGACGATCGACAGCAGCAGCATGATCACGGCGCTCGCCACGCACCAGATGCACACGGCCTTCACGAGGAAGAACTCGGCGTACTTCAGGTAACAGGTGAAGGCGAACCCGATGAGGATGATCCCCATCGGGACGAGCCGGTTCAGCTCGCCCTTGAAGATGAGCAGCGAGCCGAAGACGGCGATGTACCCGGCCAGGCCGATGTTGGCCACCGGGATGCCCAGGAACACCGACCACTTGGACTTCTGCACCAGCTCGCAGCCGCCCGAGACCGCGCAGATGGGCTTGATCCCGGCGTAGTGCACGTACACGAGGTACGTGGCCACGCCGATCCCCACCCCCGAGAGGATGAGGAGCGTCAGGCGCAGCTTGCGGTCGAGGGCGTCGGACATCCGGGTCCTACTGGTTGAGCTTCAGCGCGGCGTCGATGCCCGACTTGAACTGGTCGACGTTGGTCGGGTCGCTCGCGTCGATCTTCGCCAGTGTGCCGCCGGTCTTGCCGACGAGCAGCGTCGGGGTGCCGGTGACCGCGTACTTCTGGGCGAAGGTGTTGGCGGTGGCCAGCCCCTCCTGCGCCTTGGGGGTGGCCATGTCGGCCATCGCCTTGGTGGTGTCGAAGCCGGGGATGCTGTTGCCGATCTGCTTGAGGAACTCATCGGTCATGTAGCCCGAGTTCTCCTGGCCCTGATTGCGGTAGAGCATCTCGGTGGCGTTGAACATCTTGTTCTGGAAGCCGGCCGCCTGCAGGAACTTCGCGCCCTTGATCGAGTCCGGGCCCAGGAAGGAGAGCGTCTGGACCTGGTACTGGATCTTGCCGGGCCGCACGTAGTCCTGGACGATCGTCGGGAAGACGTTGTTGGCGAACTCCTTGCAGATCGGGCACTGCGGGTCGATGAACTCCACGACGGTGACCTTGGCCTTCGGGTCGCCCAGCGTGATGCCGTTCTGGGGGACGCCGTTGAGCATGGCGGTGACGTCCGCCGCGCCGGGCAGCGGGCCGCCGTCCTTGGTGGCGCCGCCCTTGTCGCTGCCACCGGTGGTGGCGATGAGGACGATGGCCACCACCGCGACCGCGGCCAGCGAGCCGAGGATCACGGCGAGCCGCTTCTTCTTCTGGGCCGACGCCGCCGCGGCCTGCTCGGCCTCGATGCGGGCGGCACGCGCGGCATCGCGGCGCTCCTGCTTGGTGGGCTGCTTCGGGGTGCTCATTGCGTCGACAGAATCCTCGGCGGGGGGCGGAAGGCGAATCGTTCTCCGAGGAACCCTACGGAGCGCGATAAGCGGTAGGTAAGCATGACGTACTGCGGACCGGCGCGAGACGTTGCCCGCTCACCACGCCTCGCGGGTGCCTGGCGTGTCCCCGTCATCCTCGCCGGAGGCGGCGGCGCGGCGGCGGCGCACCACCACGACCAGCACGGCCCCGCCGACGAGCAGCAGCACGAGGGCGACGATGGCGACGACGGGCACGCCGCCCTCGTCGACCGGCGTCCAGTAGAGCGTGCCGGTGACCGCGCCGGCGGTGGCGCCGGCGACCATCGGCACCCGCCAGTCCTGGATCTTGGTGCGCACGTCCGGGTTCTTCACCGCCGGCGGGCGCTGGGCGCCCATCCAGTGGATGCGGTGGTCGTGGAACTCGTAGCGACCGTCCCGCGAGACCGTCTGCCACCGCGGCGGGGCCTTCGCGTCGGCCACGGCCGGCACGGCGGCCTTGCCGGACGGGTCGGCGTTGAGGTAGGAGGCCGGCGACAGCGCGTTGCGCTGGACGACACCCGAGGGGAGGAAGCGCAGGTAGGGCTCGTCGTCATAGCCCTTGAAGACCACCGTGGAGCGGCCGCGGTAGGTGACCTGCAGGCGGTCGCTGCGATTGAGCATCGCCACGCTGAGCCCCGGGACGGCGGGCGTGACGGAGCGGATGACCGACAGGTACTCGGGGCTGCCCGTGTGGGCGCTCGCCGCCGGGGCGGCGGCGAGGCTCGCGTCGACGACCGCCGCGAGCAGCAGGGCGCGGCGCATCGCTGCTACTTGCTGACCTTGACCGTCATCACCATCGTGTCCGGGTGCAGCGTGCAGACGAGGGTGTAGTCGCCGGCCTTGGTGAACTTCTTGTTCCAGCTGACGTACGCGGTGTAGGTCGGCGACGTCCACGCCTTCAGGCCCTTGGGGCCCTTGAGGAGCGCGACGTTGTGCGGGTCGCCGCCGGCCGCGGGCCACTTGAACCTGATGGAGTCGTTGACCTTCAGCGACACCTTGGCCGGGCCGTAGTAGTAGTTGAACATGCCGACCGTCTTGGTCTTCGGCTTCGGCTTCTTCTTCTTCGTGGACGCGAGCGTCGCGTCCGGCCCGGAGAAGGCCATGGACACCGTCGGGACGGCGAGCGCCGTGAGGGCGACCGCGGCGACGAGGATGGTGATGGTGCGCTTCATGGCGTGAAGAAACTCCGTGACGGGGGTGAGGGAAGGCGTTTGCGGCGAACCGGAACAAGACGGTACCGGGTCCGCTGCGGACCCGCGCCTGTTGACACAACCCCGCTCCCCCGCGGAAGTTGCTCGACAATGGCGTGATGCTCACCTGCACCCCCGACACCCTGCGCGCGCCGCCGGCGCCCGAGGCCCTCACCCTCCAGCGCGTCGACGCCTTTTCGGGGCCGGACGCCCTGGGTGAGCTCGCCGCCACCGCCGCGGACCTGCGGGACGGGCTGGGCGTCCTGGCCCGGATCGCCGGCGCACCCGCCGGGGGAGGCCTGTTCACCGCTGGCCCCGACGGCGAGGCCCGCATCGTGTCGCTCGAGCTCCAAGACCCGGTCGACGGGATCGCGCTCGGGCCGGTCATCGCCGCGGAGCTGGCGCGGCTGGCCTTCCGTGCCGGGGCGACGCGGGTGGCGCTCGCCACCGGCGCCGAGCCCGTGGCCTACGCCGCCGCCGGCTTCCTCCCCGCCGGCTGAGGATCAGGGCGCGACATCGTCGAGCAGGCCGCGGCAGCTGCGCTCGATGATGTCGAACACGTCGCGGAAGCCGTCCTCACCGCCGTAGTACGGGTCGGGCACATCGAGGTCGGCGGTGTCGGCCGGGTCCCACTCGCGCAGCAACCGCACGCGCTGGTGCGCCTCGGCGTCGGGGGCCAGGCGGCGCAGGTCGCGCTCGTGCGTGCGGTCCATCGCCACGAGCAGGTCGAAGTCGTCGAAGTCCTGGGCGCGCACCTGGCGACCGACGCCGCGCAGCGCCACGCCGCGGCTCGCGGCCTCGGCGGCCGAGCGGGGGTCCGGCCGCTCCCCCACGTGCCAGGCGCCGATGCCCGCGCCGTCCACCGTCACGTCCGCGCCGCGCTCGGCGGCGAGGTGGGCCAGGACGGCCTCGGCGGTCGGCGAGCGGCAGATGTTCCCGCTGCACACGAAGAGGACGCGCATCGCGGTGGACGTTACGTGGTGGCGCGGCGCAGCGCGGCGGCGGAGGCCGGGGCGCCGGCGGGCGGGGCCAGGACGAGCCGGATGGTGAAGACGGCGCCGCCGTCCGGGGCGTTGGCCGCACCCACCGTGCCGCCGTGGGCGGTGACGATGGCGTGGACGATGGCCAGGCCCAGGCCCGCGCCCTGGCCGTCGCCACGGGAGGCGTCGGCCTGCCAGAAGCGCTCGAACACGTGG
>CAZXNX010000169.1:0-5803 GCA_964642225.1 uncultured Solirubrobacteraceae bacterium
TCGACGGCGCCGACGCCGAGGTGTCCGGGCCCGTCGTGCCCCAGATCGGGCTCGTCACCGTCAGTCGCCGCGACGGCGAGACCACCGCCGAGCTCGCCTCCCGCCTGCGCCGGGACCCGCGCGTGCGCTCCGTCCAGCGTGAGCGCCGCTCGGTCCCGCGCGAGGTGCCGGACGATCCCGCCTTCACCACCCTGGAGCGCGCCTCCGGCACACCCGCGGGCACCCCCGTCGAGTGGTGGGCCGGAGCCCAGAACCTCCCGGCCGCCTGGGACATCACCCACGGCACCGGCGCCCGCGTGGCGATCATCGACACCGGCGTCGACGCCTCGCACCCCGAGCTGGCGGGCCGCATCGCCTACGCCGCCGACTTCAGCGAGGCCTCCGGGGACGGCGGCGCCTCCACCGACGAGGGCGGCCACGGCACCCATGTCGCGTCGCTCGCCTGCGCCAAGGGCGGCAACGGGATCGGCATCGCCGGCGCCGGCTACGGCTGCTCCCTCATCGTGGAGAAGATCGACTTCAGCGACTCGAGCATCGCCGCGGCGATCGTGGACGCGGCCAAGCACGGCGCCGAGGCGATCAACATGAGCTTCGGCACCGACGGCTCGGTGCCGCCCGGCCAGGCCCTCCTCGACGCGCTGCACTACGCGCGGAAGAAGGGCGCCGTGCTGGTGGCCGCGGCGGCCGACGAGGACGTGACCGAGCAGGGCGACCCGGCCAACGTGCTGCAGCCGACGAACAGCGGCGACGACATCACCCGGGGCATGGGCCTCTCGGTGGCCGCCGCCCAGTACGGCGGCACCCGGGCCTGGTTCTCGGGCCGGGGCAGCCAGATCTCGCTGGCCGCCTACGGCGCCTTCGGCCGCCGCGACGGGCCCGCCGGCCTCCTCGGCGCGCTGCCCGCCCGCCGGACGGACCTGGAGGTCGCGACCCCGGCCGACCCGTCGACCGGCAGCCCCGCCCTTCCCGCCTGCAACTGCCGCACCTCGTTCGGCGGCGACAGCCGTTACGCCTATCTGGCCGGCACCTCGATGGCCTCGCCGCAGGTGGCCGCCATCGCCGCGCTCATGCGCCACCTCAACCCAAGCCTGACGCCCGCCATGGTCGAGCGGATGATCAAGGAGACGGCCAGCCGCCCGGCCGGCACCGGCTGGACCGACGATCTCGGCTGGGGCATCCTCAACGGCGGCGACGCGCTCGCCGCCGCGCGCGACACCGACCGCACCGCGCCCGTCGCCACCGCGCGGATCGTGCGCCGCACCTCCAGGACGGTGACCCTGTCGGTCGGCGGCACCGACCGCGGCCCCGCCGGGGTGCGGGTCACGGGGATCTCGCGGGTGGACGTCTACCGCTACCGGAACGGCCGCCGCACGCTGCTCGTCTCGGCCCGCCCGGGCCGCGTGACCCTGAAGTCGTCCAGCAGCTCGCTGGACCTCGGTGTCCGCGCGGTCGACAAGGCGGGCAACCGCCAGTCGCTGGGCGTCCGGCCGTCGCTGCGCGTCAGACGACGCTGACGGGCTGGCGCGCGACCTCGCGCTCGGCCAGCGTCACCAGCTCGGCGAGCGACTCCTGCACGCCGTCGGCGATGCGGTCCAGGTCGGGCAGCACGTCGTAGTCGCCCAGCAGGCCGAAGTTGATGTGCCCGTTGTAGGACATGATCGCGATCGCCAGCGCGTGGTTCTGCGGCAGGAAGGCGATCGGGAAGACGTCCTGCATCTCGCGACCCCGCACGTAGAGCGGGAACTGGGGGCCGGGCACGTTGGTGACGATGAGGTTGAACAGCGTCGTGGAGAAGTTCAGCCGCGAGGCCTGGGCCAGGATGGTGGGGGGCGCGAAGTTCGTCGCGCCTGCGATGACCTCGGCGCCCAGCGCCTGCTTGCTCTCCTTCAGGCCGTCCATCGACTGGCGCACCGTGCGCAGCCGGGCCAGCGGATCCTCCACGTACACGGGCAGCGGCCCGCGCATCACGGCGATCTGGTTGCCGAGCTGGCTCTCGTGGCCCTGGGGGCGCACGGAGACGGGCACGAGCGCCCGCAGCTCCAGGCCCTCGGTCCGCACGCCGCGGGAGCGCAGCCACGTGCGCAGCGCGCCGCTCACCACGGTGAGCACGACGTCGTTGACGGTGCCGCCGAAGGTGTTCTTCACGAGCCGGAAGTCGGTCAGCTCGTTGCGCACCACCGTGTAGCGCCGGTGTGGGCCGTGGGGCACGTTGAGCGGGGTCTCGGGCGCCGGGTTGAGCCCGGCCCAGGCGATCTCCGCGACGCCCTCGACGGCATGGCGGGCCTCGCGCAGCGCCGACTGCGGGCGGGTCATCACGTTGACCGCGCGCGTGGCCAGGGACAGCCCGCCGCGCACCACGTCGGACGCCGCGGCCACCGCCACCTCGGCCGTGCTGGGCTCGGTGTGGGGCTCCCACGCCTCGTCGGGGTGGGGGATCTCAGTGGGGGTCGGCCCGAGGTCGAACAGGACGGTGGCGAGGTCGACGCCGGAGACGCCGTCGATCAGGGCGTGATGCGTCTTGGTGACGATGGCGAAGCCGCCGCCCTCCAGGCCCTCGATGAGCCACATCTCCCACAGCGGTTTGGCCCGGTCGAGCTGCTGGCTGAAGATCCGCGACGTGAGGCGCATGAGCTGCGGCTCGTCGCCGGGCTTGGGCAGCGCGGTCTGTCGGACGTGGTACTCGAGGTTGAAGTCGGGGTCGTCGACCCACAGCGGGCGGCCCGCCTCCAGCCGCGGCACGCGCAGCTTCTGGCGGTAGCGCGGGACGAGGTGCAGCCGCTCGCGGATCGTGTCGAGCAGCTCCTCGAACGGGGGCGGCGGGCCCTCGCAGATGACCAGGCCGCCGATGTGCATGTGCGCGTCGGGCCCCTCCTGCAGCAGGAAGGACGCGTCGATCGCGGTGAGTCTGTCGAAGTGCTGTTGCGCTGCCATGCCGGCTCCTCGTCCTGCTTGCGGTACCCCGCGAGCCTACCGGGAACGCCACGGTTCCCCGCGACGCTGCGCCAACCCGTCCGGTTCGCGCGATACTTGCCCCGACCCCCGACCGACCCGAAGAGGCGAGCGACCGATGGCATGGGACTTCTCCACGGACCCCGAGTTCCAGGAGCAGCTGGACTGGATGGACGCGCTGGTGCGCGAGGAGATCTGGCCGATGGAGACGCTGGGCCTCTCCTTCGCCCAGCTGCAGTTGGCGATGGCGCCGCTGCAGGAGCGCGTCAAGGAGCGGGGCCTGTGGGCCGCGCACCTGGACGAGGACCTCGGCGGCCAGGGCTTCGGCCAGGTCAAGCTCGGCCTGATGCACGAGATCCTCGGCACCACGCCGCTGGCGCCGTTCGCCTTCGGCAACGCCGCGCCGGACTCGGGCAACTCGGAGATCATCGCGCTGGCCGGCACGCCCGAGCAGAAGGACCGCTACCTGTACCCCCTGCTGGCCGGTGACCTGAAGTCGTGCTTCTCGATGACCGAGCCGGGCGCCGGCTCGGACCCCACGCTCCTGACCACCCGCGCGGTGCTCGAGGGCGACGAGTGGGTCATCAACGGGCACAAGTGGTTCAGCTCCAACGCGTCGATCGCCGACTTCCTCGTCGTGATGGCCGTGACCGACCCCGAGGCCCGCGCCCACCAGCGCGCGTCGATGTTCCTCGTGCCCACCGACACGCCCGGGGTGGAGATCGTGCGGGACGTGCCGACCATGGAGCACCCATGGGAGGAGTTCGGTGCCTACGGCGGCCACGCGGAGGTGCTCTACCGCGACGTGCGCATCCCGCGGGACGCGCTGCTCGGGCCCCAGGGCGCCGGCTTCATGATCGCCCAGCACCGCCTCGTCCCGGGTCGCATCCACCACTGCATGCGCTGGCTGGGCGTGTCGCGGCGGGCCTTCGACATGCTCTGCGAGCGGGCCACCTACCGGCGCGCGTTCGGGTCGACGCTGGGCGAGAAGCAGACCGTCCGCAACTGGATCGCCGACTCGGCCATCGAGCGCAAGGCGGCCCGCCTCATGACCCTGGAGGCCGCCTGGAAGATGGACACCGAGGGCGCCTCGGCGGCGCGGACCGACGTGGCGATGATCAAGGTCTACGGGGCCCAGGTCCTGCACAACGTCATCGACCGCGCGCTCCAGGCCCACGGCTCGCTCGGGTACTCGACCGACATGCCGCTGGAGGCGATGTACCGCTTCGCCCGCGCGGCCCGGATCTACGACGGCCCCGACGAGGTGCATCGCGAGTCGATCGCCCGCCAGTTCCTGCGGGGCTACGAGCCGCCGGCCGACGGCGTCCCCACCCAACACGTGCCCACCCGCCGCATCGCCGCGCAGGAGCAGTTCGCCTGGCTGCTCGACGCGGTGACGGCCAACGACTGACGGCCGGCCATCGCGCTGGATCCCGCACCCGACGACCGGGGCCGCTTGCGCGTCAAGCCGCTCCTCATCGTGCTCGTCGTCCAGCTCGTGCTGGTCGGCGCGCTGCTGTACGCCGCCTCCCGGTCGTTCGACTTCCTGTCGTTCCTGTATCCCGACCCGCCCCCGAGCACCCGCCCGGTGCCCACGCCCACGGCCGACCGCTTCGACGCGCCGGCGGCGATGGCCCTGGCCCACCGCCAGGTGCGGCTCGGCCCTCGGCCGGCCGGATCGCCCACGTCGCGGGCGCTGGCCGAGGATCTCGCGCGGTTGCTGCCGGACGGGCGCCTTCAGCCGATCGGGCGGGGCATGCGCAACGTGATCGGGACGATCCCGGGCCGCCGGCCCGCGATCGTGATCGGCGCGCACTACGACACCGAGCGCACCATCCCGAACTTCGTGGGAGCCAACGACGGCGCCGCCGGGACCGCCGCGGTCGTGCTGGTGGCGCGCGCCCTCGCCGGCGCCACGCTGCCGGCCGGCCATCGCGAGCTGCGCTTCGTGCTGTTCGACGGGGAGGAGGAGCAGCGGCCCACCCGCGACTTCTACCGCGACGCCCTGGCGGGGTCCAAGGCCTACGTGGCCCGCAGCCAGGCGGCGGGGCCGGCCACCGGCGAGATGCTGCTGCTCGACTACGTCGCGAACGCCGGCCTGCGCCTGCCCCGCGAGGGCACGTCGAACGTGGCGATGTGGGACCGGGTGCGCGCCGCCGCCAAGAAGGTGGGGGTCGAGCAGGTGTTCCCCGACCGCGTCCAGGAGAAGGTCCTGGACGACCACACGCCGTTCCTGCGCGCCGGAATCCCGGCGGTGGACTTCATCGACTGGGCCTACGAGCACAAGGACACGCCCCGGGACACCTTCGACAAGCTCTCACCGGCGGCCATGGACGCGGTCGGCGAGACGGTGGTGGCGTTCCTGGACCGCGAGATGCGCCGCTGAGAGCCGCCGGGCGGGGGCCTTGCGTACCCTTGGTGATGATGAGTGTCCCCGAACGTCTTCTCCTGGCCCGCCCGCGCGGCTACTGCGCCGGCGTCGACCGCGCCGTGCAGACCGTCGAGCGCGCGCTCGAGCTCTACGGCGCGCCCGTGTACGTGCGCAAGGAGATCGTCCACAACAAGCATGTGGTGGAGACGCTCCAGACCAAGGGCGCGATCTTCGTCGACGAGCTGTCGGACACCGTCCCCAAGGGCGCCACGACCGTCTTCTCCGCCCACGGCGTCTCGCCCGCGGTGCACGCCGACGCCGAGCAGCACGAGCTGCGCACGATCGACGCGACCTGCCCGCTGGTGACCAAGGTCCACCGCGAGGCGGTGAAGTTCGCCTCCGAGGGCTACACGATCGTCCTCATCGGCCACGACGGCCACGAGGAGGTCGAGGGCACGATGGGCGAGGCCCCCGACTCCATCG
>CAZXNX010000170.1:0-5663 GCA_964642225.1 uncultured Solirubrobacteraceae bacterium
CTCGTGCGCGCAAAGGTGCGCCTGCTGCCCGACGCCGCCGTCGGCGATCGGTCGGCGCCGCCCAGCGCGCCGGCCAGGGCCAGCGCCTGGCGGGCGCGCGGCCCCGTGCTCCTTCTCGTGACCGGCCCACCGGCCAGCGGCAAGTCGACGCTCGCCGACGCGCTGGGCCGCGCCGCCGGCATCCCCGTCCTCTCCTCAGACGCGGTGCGCGCCGAGCACCCCGCCCTGGGCTACGGCGGCGCGGCGCGCGCCTCGATCTACCGGGAGCTGGCCCGGCGGGCCGGCACCGAGGGCAGCTTCGTGGTGGACGCCACCTTCGGCGAGCCCGGGCTGCAGGACGCGTTCTTCCGCGCGATCGCCGCCCACCCCCAGCGCATGACGCTGACCGTCGAGTGCGAGGCGCCCGCCGACCTGCGGCTCGCCCGCGCCGAGGAGCGACGCGCCGCGGGCGCGTCGCTGTCGGAGGCCGATGCGGACGTGGCCCGGGAGCTCGGCGAGCGCTTCGCGTCCGTCCCGGCCTCGCGCACGGACGGCCGGCTCGACGTGGACGCCACCACGCCGGTCGGCGAGCAGCTCGATGCGATCGAGGCGTGGCTGGACCAGCGCCTGTCGGCCGGCGCCCTGAGCTGATCGCCCACCCCCGCGACGATGGGCGACCGGTCTGTCCCTGGCGCTCGTGCTGGTCTGCGTGGTCGCCCTCGGGGTGTTGTTCGTCACATGACGGTGTGATCGTGCGGTGCATCCGCCGTCGCGTTCCGTAGTTGCACCCGATGGGCGGCGCCCACCCGGGATGAAGGATCAACCGGGTGACTGCTCTCGATCTCGCCCGCATCCAGTTCGGCACCACGACGATCTTCCATTTCCTGTTCGTCCCGGTGTCCATCGGCCTGGCGTTCTACGTCGCCGTGTGCCAGACGCTCCACTACCGGACCGGCAAGCCCGTGTACGCGCGTCAGGTGACGTTCTTCGGCCGGCTGTTCCTCATCTCGTTCGCCGTCGGCGTCGTGACCGGCATCATCCAGGAGTTCCAGTTCGGCATGAACTGGTCGCAGTACTCCCGCTTCGTGGGTGACATCTTCGGCGCCCCGCTGGCGATGGAGGGCCTCGCCGCCTTCTTCCTGGAGTCGACGTTCATCGGCCTGTGGATCTTCGGCAAGGGCCGCCTCTCCCCGAAGGTGCACCTGATGACCATCTGGCTCGTCTCCGCGGGCACCGCGCTGTCGGCGTGGTTCATCATCGCCGCCAACTCGTGGATGCAGGACCCGGTGGGCTACAAGATGGTCGCGGGCAAGCCCCAGCTCGACGACATCGGCCAGGTGCTGTTCTCCACGACGACCATCTGGGCCTACACCCACGTCCTCTTCGCCGCCCTGCTGACCGCCTCGCTGGTGGCCCTGGCCGTCTCGGCCTGGCAGCTGCGCAACGGCGGCGATCGGGTCATGTTCGGCTCCGCCGCCAAGATCGCGCTGCCGATGGTGTGCGTGGCCCTCATCGGCTCGTTCATCGTGGGTGACCAGCTCATGGGCAACCTCGTCCGCGTGCAGCCGATGAAGGTCGCCGCCTCCGAGGCGCTGTTCGACACCGAGGCGCCCGCCGCCTTCAGCGTGTTCGCCACCGGCGACTTCACCGCCAACCCGGGCGCGACGAACCGCAACCTGAAGATCCCCCACGTGCTGTCGCTGCTGGCGACCCACACCTGGGACGGCGAGGTCCGGGGCGTCAACGACCTCAACAAGGAGTACCAGGCCAAGTACGGCCCCGGCGAGTACGCGCCCTTCGTGGCCGTCACCTACTGGTCCTTCCGCATCATGGTCTACACGTGGTCGGCCCTGCTGCTGTTCGCCGGCATCGGACTGCTGCTGTGGCGCAAGGGCAAGCTCGAGCTGTCACGCCGCTGGCTGAAGTGGGCCATCGTCGCGGGCGTCGCGCCCTTCGTCATCAACACCGCCGGCTGGGTGATGACCGAGATGGGCCGCCAGCCCTGGATCGTCCAGGGGCTCCTGAAGACCTCCGACGCCAACAGCCCGCGCGTGACCTCCGGCCAGGTCGCCCTCACCCTCATCGGCTTCGTGGCCATGTTCACCGTCATCGGCGGCATCGCCCTGTGGCTGTTCCTGCGGGAGGCACGTCAGCCGATGCCCCCGCCCCGCGACCCCGACGCACCGCGCGATCCCGACGACCCCGACGACACGTCCGGCGCCCACTCCGACGACGCCGAGCTCGTGCTCGCGTACTGAAAGGCCTCTCGTGGAACTCGACTACAGCTTCCTGCAGGCGCTCTGGTTCATCCTGATCGCCGTCCTCTGGCTCGGCTACTTCGTGCTCGAGGGATTCGACTTCGGCGTCGGCATGCTCCTGCCCAGGCTCGGGCACGACGAGGCCGACCGCCGGGCCATCATCCACAGCATCGGCCCGGTGTGGGACGGCAACGAGGTGTGGCTCATCACGGCCGGCGGCGCGACCTTCGCCGCCTTCCCGGACTGGTACGCCACGCTCTTCTCCGGCTTCTACCTGGCCCTCTTCCTCATCCTCGCGGCGCTCATCGTGCGCGGTGTCGGCTTCGAGTTCTGGGGCAAGTCCGACCGCCCGGCATGGCGCACCGGCTGGGAGTGGGCGATCGCCATCTCCAGCGGCCTGGCCGCCCTGCTGTGGGGGGTCGCCTGGGCCAACATCATCCGCGGCGTGCCGATCAACGGCGCCAAGGAGTTCACCGGCAGCCTGTTCACGCTGCTGAACCCCTACGGCCTGCTCGGCGGCGTGACGGTGCTGCTGCTGTTCCTGGCCCACGGCGCGATCTACCTCAACATGCGCACGGGCGGCGACCTGCCCGAGCGTGCCCGGGGCGTGGCCCGCTGGGCCTCCCCCGCGGCGGCCGTGACCGGCATCGCCTTCGTGGCGTGGACGGCGCTGGACATCGCCGGCGGCGACGGCGTGATCATCGCTCTGGCCGCGGTCACCGCCATCCTCCTCGTCGGGGCCGCCGTCACCGAGCTGGGCCGCCGGCCCGGCTGGTCCTTCGCCCTCAGCGCCGGCGCCATCGTCGGGCTGTTCACCACGCTGTTCGTCGACCTGTTCCCGCAGGTGATGCCGTCCTCCACCAGCGCGGCCTTCGACCTGACGATCGCCAACTCGTCGTCGTCGACCTACACGCTGACCGTGATGACGGTGGTCGCCGTGGTGCTGGTGCCGGTCGTCGTCTCCTACCAGGCGTGGACCTACTGGGTGTTCCGCAAGCGCGTCTCGCCCGAGGACTTCGACCTGGACAAGCGCAACCCGCTGGACCTCATCCGCGGCACCGGCGACGCGCCGGCCTCCTGACCGTGTGCCCCGCGTGAGCAGCAGCCCGCCCGACCGCGCCTCCCAGCGCGGCACCGAGCGCCGGCTCATGCGGATGGTGCGCGCCGCCCGGCTCCCCCTGGGCGGCGCCGTCGTGCTCGGCACCGCCACGGCGGTGCTCGTCGTGGCGCAGGCCGCGCTCATCGCCGCCGCGGTGTCGCGCGCGTTCATGGACGACGCGGGCCTGGGCGCGCTGCAGGGCACGCTCATCGCCCTGGCCGTCGTGGTGGTGGCCCGCGCGCTGTGCGCGGGGGCGTTCGAGACCTCCGGGCGCATCGGCGCCCAGCGGGTGATGGGCGAGCTGCGCGACCGGCTCACCGCCCACGTGCTGCACGTGCGCCCCGTCGGCTCCCCCGACCGGCGCACCGGCGAGCTGGTGACGACCGCCGTCCAGGGCGTGGAGGCGCTGGAGGCGTGGTTCGCCCGCTACCTGCCGCAGGCGGTGCTGGCCGTCACCGTGCCGATCGTCGTCCTCGCCTGGGTCATCCCGCGCGACACCGCGGCCGGGCTCATCCTGCTCGTCACCGTGCCGCTCATCCCCGTCTTCATGATCCTCATCGGGCTGGCGGCGAAGGCCAAGACGCAGCAGCGATGGAGCACCCTCTCGCGGCTGAGCTCCCACCTGCTCGACGTGATGCGCGGGCTGGAGACGCTGCGGGCCAACGACCGCGACGGCGTGCAGGTGCAGATGATGGAGAAGGCCGGCGACGCCTTCCGCCGCGAGACCATGGCCACGCTGCGCATCGCCTTCCTCAGCGCGCTGGTGCTGGAGCTCGTCGCGATGCTCGGCGTCGCGCTGGTGGCCGCCACCGTGGGCGTGCAGCTCGCCAACGGGGACCTGAAGCTCGAGACGGGCCTGGCCGTGCTCATCCTCGCCCCCGAGCTGTACATGCCCGTGCGCCTCCTCGGCCAGCAGTTCCACGCCAGCGCCGACGGCATGGCCGCCGCCGACCGCATCTTCGCCGTCCTGGACGAGCCCGCCTCGGTGTCGATCCCCGAGCGCCCGGTGCCCGCGCCCGACCCGTCGCGCGGCGTCGTGGAGCTGGCCGACGCGACCGTCACCTACCCCGGCCGCCCGGTCCCGGCGCTCGACCGCCTCTCGCTGACCCTGGCGCCGGGAGAGCACGTGGCGCTGGCGGGCCCCAACGGCGCGGGCAAGAGCACCGCCGCGTCGCTGCTGCTGCGGCTCCTGGATCCCGACAGCGGCACCGTGCGCTGCGCCGGCGTGGACCTGCGCGACGTGGACCCCTCCGACTGGCGCCGCCGCGTGGCCTGGGTCCCGCAGCGCCCCACGATCTTCAACGCCACGCTGGAGGACAACGTGCGCCTGGCCCGCCCCGGCGCCTCCGCCGCGGCCGTGCGCCAGGCGCTCATCGCGGCCGACCTCGCGCGGCTGGTCGCCGAGCTGCCGGACGGCCTCGACACGCGCGTCGGCGAGGACGGCCGCCCGCTGTCGGCCGGCGAGGCCCAGCGCGTGGCGCTGGCCCGGGCCTACCTGCGGGACGCGGCGCTGCTCATCGTCGACGAGCCGACCGCCCACCTCGACACGGTCACGGCCGGCCTCATCGGCGACGCGCTGTGGTCGCTGGCCGCCGGGCGCACCCTGCTGCTGGTGACGCACCGCCCCCACCTCGCGGACCGGTTCGACCGGATCATCAACGTGGACAACGGCCGGCTGGTCGTCCCCTCGTCCTCGCCCACGTCCGCAGCTCCCGTGGTGATGACGTGAATTCCGTCATGCGCATGATCCGCCTGGCCGGCCCGCTGCGGGAGCGGCTGGCGCTGTCCGTCGCGCTGGGCGCCGGCGCCATCCTCGCCGCGCTGGCCCTCCTGGCCGTCTCCGGCACCCTCATCAGCCGCGCCGCCCTGCAACCCGAGGTGCTCACGCTGATGGGCCTCATCGTCGCCACCCGCGTGCTGGCGATGGCCCGCAGCCTGTCCCGTTACGGCGAGCGGCTCGTCTCCCACGACCTGGCCCTGCGCGCCGTCGCGCGCCTGCGCGTGCGGCTCTACGAGCGCCTCGCGCCGCTGGTGCCGGGCTCGCTCCCGGGGCTGCGCGCCGGCGACGCCCTGAGCCGCTTCGTCGGTGACCTGGAGACCCTCCAGGACCTCTACCTCCGCGCGCTGGCGCCGCCGATGGTCGCCGGCGTGGTGGTGCTCGCCACCGGCGGGTTTCTCCTCGTGGTCCTGCCCATCGCCGCGCCCGTGCTCGTGGTCGGGCTTCTGCTCGCCGGTGTGGCCGTCCCGGCCATCACCGTCCGGCTGGCCGCGCGCAGCGGCCGCCGCGAGGCGCCCGCCCGCGGCCGGCTGGCCGACGAGCTGGTGGA
>CAZXNX010000171.1:0-5639 GCA_964642225.1 uncultured Solirubrobacteraceae bacterium
CGCCCCGCCCCGCGGCGTGACCGTCCGCGCGACCGCCCGCGGCGCCGCCCGCACGTCGCTGGAGGGAACGCGCGTCGACGTCCTCATCTGCGGTGCCTCCTTCGCGGGGCTGGCCCTGGCCCGCGAGCTGGCCCACACCGGAGCGGACGTGCTGGTCATCGACCGCTACGAGGTGGGCGAGCGCCAGACCTCGGCCTGCGCGGTGCCGACCCCCTGGCTGCGGGCGATGGCGGTCGAGGCGTCAGCGCGCCAGGAGCTGCCGTACATGAGCTTCACCACGCCGCACGGGAGCGTGCGCTACCGCCTGCCGTGGAGCTGGACGTCCTTCGACTACCGCACGCTGTGCACCGAGCTGTGGGCTCAGTGCGGCGACGCGCGCTTCGAGACGGCCAAGGTCCAGGGCAGGGGCGCCGGCGCGGAGGGAGCGGGCGGGCGCAGTGTGGAGACCGACCGCGGCACCATCCACGCCAGCGTCGTCGTCGACGCCCTCGGGTGGCGCCGCGTGCTGGCCCACGACCGGCCGCAGCCGCCGGACGCACCGCTGTCGCGCGGCCTGGAGGTGCACCCCGACGTCCCCGGCGGCCCGCGCGGCGACGCCCTGGACGTGTGGGTGCAGCGCGACCTCGTGCGCCGCGGCTACGGCTGGCGCGTGCCGGCCGGCACGGAGGCGCGCATCGGCGTGGGGTCCTACGACCCGGCCCAGCACGTCAAGGAGCCCGTGCAGGACCTGGCGGGACGCCTGGATGCCGACGCCGTGCGCTACCAGGGCAACTGGTTTCCCCATCGGCTGCGGCCCGCCGCCGACGCGGGCGTGTTCTTCGTCGGCGACAGCGCCGGCCACTGCTTCCCGCTCAGCGGCGAGGGCATCCGCACCGCGTTCTACTTCGGCATCGCGGCCGGGCGCGAGATCCGCGCCGTCGTCGAGCACCGCCAGGACGCAGGCCGGGCGCTGGAGCGCTATGCCGCCTTCCACGCCTCCCACCGCCACGCCTTCGGCCTGGCGCTGCGCCTGCAGCGGCTGATCCCCGCCCTGCCGCCGCGGCTGCTCACGCTCGCGCTGAAGGTCATCGGCAACCAGCGCATCGTCGATCGCAGTTTCGGGTGGTACCTGGACCAGGCCCACCCGTCGTTCGCAGCCGCCCAGCCGCGCCCGCGGCCCGCCGTCGTGCAGCCCGCCCGGCGCCGCGAAACGTCCGCACCGGCCTGACCGCGGCGGGAGGGCGGGGGTGCGGGCGGCCCGCGCTTGTCACAATGCCGCGACCATGGAGATCGCCTACGACGAACGCGGCCTCGTGCCGGTCGTGATTCAGGACTGGAACACGGGGGAGGTCCTCACGCTGGCGTACGCCAACGCCCAGGCCGTCGCCCTGACCCGGGAGACGGGCGAGCTGCATCTCTGGAGCCGCTCCCGTGACGAGCTGTGGCACAAGGGCGCGACCTCCGGCAACACGCAGGCCGTCAAGGCGCTTCGGCTCGACTGCGACGGCGACACGCTGCTGGCGCTCGTGGTCCCCGCCGGTCCCGCCTGTCACACCGGTGAGCGCACCTGCTTCTTCGACGGCGAGCTGGAGCCGCCGGCGCCGCACGAGGCGCTTCCCGGCCTGGAGCGCACCCTGGTGCAGCGCGGCGCCGAGCGCCCCGCCGGCTCCTACACCGTCGAACTGCTCGACAATCCGCTGCTGATCGGCGAGAAGGTGCAGGAGGAGGCCGAGGAGGTCGCCCGTGCCGCCCGTGAGGAGACCGACGACCGCGTCGACAACGAGGCGGCCGACCTGCTCTATCACCTGACCGTGCTGCTGCACAGCCGCGGGCGCACCCTCGGCGACGCCGAGCGCGTGCTGATTGAGCGAAGGTCTTGACCGACTCCACCGACACCGGCGCCCTGCGCATCGAGCCGACGCTCGCCGACGTGCGGGCGATGGCCGGCGCGTACAACCTGATCCCGCTGCGCCACAGCTTCATCGACGACCTCGAGACGCCGGTCTCGGCCTTTCTCAAGCTGCGCGGCCCCGCCGATGCCCCGGACCGCTCGCCCGCCTTCCTGCTGGAGTCGGCCGAGCAGGGCCAGCGGGTCGGGCGCTACAGCTTCATCGGCGTGCACCCCCGCAAGGTCGTGCGCTGGTCGCTGGGCGACGAGGGCGACCCGTACGCGCTGGCCCAGGACGAGGCCGGCCGCTACCGCCAGGCGCCGCTGCCGGACCTGCCGCCCTTCGCCGGGGGCGCCGTCGGGTACTTCGGCTACGACCTCGTGCGCACCGTCGAGCCGCTCGGCGAGCCCAACCCGGACCCGGTCGGCCTGCCCGACATGGCCCTGATGCTGAGCGACACGATGGTCATCTTCGACCACCTCAAGCACACCATCAGCGTGCTGGTGAACGTGTACGCCGACGAGGGCGCCGACATCGAGGCCGCCCACGCGGAAGCGGTCGCCACCATCGAGCAGACGGTCGCCCGCCTGCGCGGCCCCGTCCCGCCGCTGCCCGCCACCCCGGCGCGGCCGCGCCCGGAGTTCGTCTCCAACATGCCGCGCGAGCAGTTCGAGGCCAACGTCGCCCGGATCGTCGAGTACATCCACGCCGGGGACGCCTTCCAGGTCGTGCCCAGCCAGCGGTGGTCGGCCCAGGTCGATGTCGACCCGTTCTCGATCTACCGGGCGCTGCGGGTCGTCAACCCGTCGCCCTACATGTACTTCCTGGACTTCCTGGACTTCCAGATCGCCGGGGCCTCGCCCGAGCCGCTGCTCACCGTCACCGGTCGCCACGTCTCCACCCGCCCGATCGCCGGCACCCGCCCGCGCGGCGTGAACGCCGAGGAGGACGCGCGCATCGCCGGGGAGCTGATGGCCGACGACAAGGAGCGCTCCGAGCACGTGATGCTCGTGGATCTGGGCCGCAACGACCTGGGCCGCGTGTCGGAATACGGGTCCGTCACCGTCGACACCTTCATGTCGGTCGAGCTCTACTCGCACGTCATGCACATCGTCTCGTCGGTCTCCGGGCGCCTGCGCGAGGGCATCGCCGCGATGGACGCCCTGCGCTCGGTGCTCCCCGCCGGCACGCTTTCCGGGGCGCCGAAGGTCCGGGCGATGGAGATCATCGACGAGGTCGAGCAGGTCAAGCGCGGCGGCTACGGCGGCGCGATCGGCTACCTGAGCTACACCGGGGACCTCGACACCTGCATCCACATCCGCACCGTCGTGGTCAAGGACGGCGTCGCCCACATCCAGGCCGGCGGCGGCACCGTGGCCGACGCCAAGCCCGCCTACGAGTTCGAGGAATCGGTGAACAAGTCCCGGGCCGTGCTGAACGCGATCGAGCTTGCGATGAGTCAGGAGCTTTGGCCATGACCAAGGTCCTGATGATCGACAACTACGACTCGTTCACCTACAACCTCGTGCAGTACCTGGGGGAGCTGGGGGCCGAGATCGAGGTGGTGCGCAACGACGCCGCGACCGTCGACGAGCTGCTGGAGCGCGCGCCCGACCGGGTCGTCGTCTCCCCGGGCCCGTGCACGCCCGACGAGGCCGGGATCTCCCTGGAGTCGGTGCGCCGCTTCCCCGAGGCCGGCATCCCGATGCTCGGCGTCTGCCTGGGCCACCAGGCCCTGGCCCAGTCCTTCGGCGGGCACGTGATCCGCCACGAGCCCATCCACGGCAAGACGAGCGAGATCGAGCACGACGGCCGCACGATCTTCGCCGGGCTGCCCGAGCACCTGACGGTCGGGCGCTACCACTCACTGGTCGTGGAGGAGTCCTCGCTGCCGGACTGCTTCGAGATCTCCGCCCGGGGCGACGGGGTCGTGATGGCGATCCGCCACCGCGAGCTCCCCGCCGAGGGCGTGCAGTTCCATCCCGAGTCGGTGCTCACCGACGCCGGGCGCGACCTCTTGCGCAACTTCCTCGGCGCCGCGTAGCCTGTCGCCCTCCGCCGCGACCCCCGAACCCGTGCCCCCCTCCTCCTGATGTCCCACGACGTACTCACCCCGGCGATCGACGCCCTCGCCTCCGGGCGCGACCTCACCGAGGACCAGGCTGCCGCGGTCCTGGCGGTGATGATGGCCGGCGAGGCGAGCGACGTGCAGATCGCGGCGGTGCTCATCAGCCTGCGCACCAAGGGGGAGACGGTGCACGAGCTGGCGGGCCTGGCCCGGGCCATGCGCGAGCTGGCCACGCCCGTACGGCCCGAGCGCACCGACCTGGTCGACACGGCCGGCACGGGCGGCGGCCGCACCACCTTCAACGTGTCGACCACCGCGGCGCTCATCGCCGCGGGTGCCGGCTGCGCGGTGGCCAAGCACGGCAACCGCTCGGCCACCGGGCTGAGCGGCAGCGCCGACCTGCTGGAGGCGCTCGGCGCCCGGCTCGACCTGGGCCCCGACGCCGTGGCCCGCTGCATCGATGAGGTCGGGTTCGGCTTCATGTTCGCCCCGGCCCACCATGCGGCCACCCGCCACGTCGTCCCGGTGCGCAAGGAGCTCGCGGTGCGCACCATCTTCAACTTCCTGGGGCCCCTGACGAACCCGGCGGGCGCCCGGCGCCAGCTCATCGGCGTGAGCGACCCCCGCTACCAGGAGACGATGGCGGGCGCGTTGGCCATCTTGGGCGTCGACCGCGCGCTGGTAGTGTCGTCGGCCGATGGACTGGACGAGATGAGCACCTCGGCGCCGACGATGGTGGTCGAGGTCAACTCCACGACGCTGACGCACTACGAGGTAAGCCCCGAGGACATGGGCCTGACCCGTGTCCCGGAGACGGCGATCGTGGGCGGCACGCCCGAGCACAACGCCGCGGTGACGCGCGCGATCCTGGCCGGGGAGGAGTCCCCGGCCCGCGACATCGCACTGCTCAACGCCGGCGCGGCGATCTACTGCGCAGGCCGGGCCGCGGACATCCGCACCGGGATCCACACCGCCGCCGAGGACGAGGACGACGGCCGCGCCCGCGAGGCGCTGGACGCCTACGTCGAGCTGACCGTGGAGTTGTCCCCGTCATGAGTGTCCTGGACCGCATCGTCGACAGCACGCGTGTGGACGTCGACGCGCGTCGCCGCGAGATCCCGCTGGCGGAGCTGGAGCGGGCGCTGGCCGGCCGCGGCCACGACCGCCCCTTCGAGGAGGCACTCGGGCGCCCCGGCATCTCCGTCATCGCCGAGCACAAGCGCCGCTCCCCGTCGGTCGGCCTCATCCGCGACGGCGCCACCGTCACCGAGATCGTGCAGGCCTACGAGCGCGGCGGGGCGACCGCCCTGTCGATCCTCACCGAGGGCCGCCACTTCGGGGGCAACCTCGACGATCTGCGTGAGGCCCGGGCCGCCAGCACGCTGCCGATCCTGCGCAAGGACTTCATGATCGACCCGTACCAGGTGTACGAGTCGGCGGTGGCCGGCGCGGACGCGATCCTGCTGATCGTGGCGGCGCTGGACCGCGAGGAGCTGGCGGCGCTGCACGCCGAGGCCGAGGCGCTCGACCTCGACGTCGTCGTGGAGGTTCACGACGCCGAGGAGCTCGAGACGGCCCTGGAGGTCGTCGACGCCGACGTGATCGGCATCAACAACCGCAACCTCGCGGACTTCACCGTCGACGTGGACCGCACCTACGAGCTGCTCACCGACGTGCCCGCCGGCAAGGCGGTCATCAGCGAG
>CAZXNX010000172.1:0-5635 GCA_964642225.1 uncultured Solirubrobacteraceae bacterium
GTTGAACGAGTCGGAGATGACGCCGACCGTGACGCCCGCGCCGTTGACCGGCGGCAACGCGGCACGGGCCGCCGGGCCGTTCATACGCAGGTCGCCCAGCGACGTGACGCTGCCCGGGCCGGCGCCGAACACGCGCGGCTGGAGCACCGGCACCACCGACCGGGTGATGCCCAGCCGCGCCACCTCGGGCGCCCGGGCCGCGGGCAGCCAGCCGGAGACGATGTGCTGGCCCGGCTCGGTGCTGTCGGCGGTGACCTGCATGTCCTGCTGCTCGAGCGCCGTGCGGGCGTCGTCGGTCGAGCCGTTGACGTACACGTCGACCAGCACCCGGCCCGCCGGCGTGATCTGCAGGGCGCTGTCTGCGGCGCCCGGCGCCGGGCCCGGCTGCGGGTCCCGCGCCTGCGCGGCGAGCTGGCGCACCTGCCCGTCCAGCTTGGCCAGCGGGGCTTCGGCGGCGGCCGCCGGGCCGGCCCCGGCGCGCGCGCCGAGGACGACGACGCAGGCGCACCAGGTGCGTCGCGTCGATATCCGCCGATGACCGCTCGCCAACAGGATCAGACCAGGCTAATGCAGCGAGGCGGGCGCAGCGCCGCTCAGGCCAGGCTCGGCGTTCCGGTGGGCAGCGCGGCGAGCGCCGCGTCGGCGTCCGCCTGACTGAACTCCGGGTCCTCCAGGGTGCCGGCCAGGTAGGCGTCGTAGGCGGCCATGTCGAAGTTGCCGTGCCCGCACAGCCCGAACAGGATCACCCGCTCCTCGCCGGCCTCCTTGGCGGCCAGCGCCTCCTGGATGGTGGCCCGCAGGGCGTGGGTGGGCTCCGGCGCGGGGATGATGCCCTCGCTGCGGGCGAACTGGATGGCCGCCGCGAAGCACTCGTTCTGGTGGTAGGCACGTGCCTCGACGAGCCCGTGCTTGACCAATGCCGACACCATCGGCGAGTCCCCGTGGTAGCGCAGGCCGCCGGCGTGGACGGGCGGCGGGATGAACCCGTGGCCCAGCGTGTACATCGGCATGAGCGGCGTCATGCCGGCCACGTCGCCGTAGTCGTAGGCGTACACGCCCTTGGTCAGCGTCGGGCAGGCGGCCGGCTCGGCGGCCACGAAGCGGGTCGTCGCCCCGTCGCGCAGGTTGCGGCGCAGCCACGGGAACACGAGGCCACCGAAGTTCGAGCCGCCTCCCACGCAGGCCACGACGACGTCCGGCTCCTCGCCGGCCATGCCCATCTGGGCGATCGTCTCCTGCCCGATGATGGTCTGGTGCAGCAGCACGTGGTTGAGGACGGAGCCGAGCGCGTAGTTCGTGTCGTCGCGCTGGGCGGCGACCTCCACGGCCTCGGAGATCGCGATGCCGAGCGACCCGGTGGGGGAGCCGGCGTTGTCGCGCCCGGCCTGGGTGCGCTCCGAGGGGGAGCGGTGCACCGTCGCGCCCCACGTCTGGATCATCGAGCGCCGGTAGGGCTTCTGGTCGTAGCTGGAGCCGACCATGAAGACCTCGCACTCCAGGTCGAACAGGGAGCAGGCGAAGGCCAGCGACGAGCCCCACTGCCCCGCGCCCGTCTCGGTGGACAGGCGGGTGATGCCGGCGCGGGCGTTCTCGTAGGCCTGCGGGATCGCCGTGTTGGGCTTGTGCGAGCCGGCCGGCGAGGTGCCCTCGTACTTGTAGTAGATGTGGGCCGGCGTATCGAGTGCCTTCTCCAGGCGCCGCGCGCGGTACAGCGGCGTGGGCCGCCACAGGCGGTAGGCCTCGCGGACCTCCTCCGGGATCTCGATCTCGGGCTCGGCCGACACCTCCTGCTCGATCAGCGCCATCGGGAAGATCGGCGTGAGGTCGGGCGGGCCCGCCGGCTCCTTGGTCAGCGGGTTCAGGGGCGGAAGGGGGTCTCCGGGGAGGTCCGGGAGGAGGTTGACCCAGTGGGTCGGGATGTCGTCCTCGCCGAGCAGGAACCGGGTGTGCTGTTGGTCGGTCATGGCCGCGTCGCTCTCCTGATGGGTGATCGGGGGTGATGCTATCCGCCGGGAGCGGTCCGCCGGTGCGGGTTTCCCGCAGGAGCGCGGGCGAACGGTCACGCCCATTCTTTGCACATGACGTGTGTGTCGGGGTAGCATCGAACATTCGTCCAGGGGAGGAGGTCGGGGTCCGCGCGCCCTCCGCTCCCGGGCACCAGGGGAGACACACGGGTCATGGCCATCGCACAGACGCAGCAGCAGCCGCTGGCGGGCGTTCCCGCGCGCCCGGCTCCGGAAGCACCGCCGCTCCTCACCGCGTCCGAGGCCGAGGGGGCGCTCGACGCCTTTCCCGCCTTCTCCGAGCCCGTCGACCGGCTGACCGCCCTGCTGGACCGTGCGCCGGTCCCGACCGCCCTGGCCGTGTCGTCGGTGGAGGGGGACGTGGCCCTCACGCTCGCCGTGCTCCGCGCCGCCAACCGCCCGGGGAGCCCCTGGGCCTCGCGGGTGGAGTCCGTCGTGCAGGCGGTGGCGCTGCTGCAGGGTCCCGGCCTGGCCGAGGCGGTCCGGGGCCTGCCCGTCACCGACTACTTCGAGCGCACCGAGCCGTGGGGCATGCTCCCGGGCCGGCTGCGCCGCCACGCGGCCGCGACCGCCCGCGCCGCCGACCGCCTCGCCGTGCACGTCGGCTACGGCGATCGCGACCGGCTCGTCACCGTCGCCCTGTTGCACGACATCGGGGTCGTGGTGCTGGCGGCCCGGGATCCGGAGGCGTATGCCGCGCTGGCCGTCCACGGTGACCACGGCGCGGCCCGCCGCGCCGCCGAGACCGCAGCGTTCGGGATGGACCACGCGCAGGCCGGCGCCCTGGCCCTGGAGGCGTGCGGCCTGCCCGCCAGCGTCGTCGCCGGCGTGGCGGGCCATCACGACCCGGCGGCCGGCGGCGAGGCCGCCTACGTGCGGACCGCCGACCTGCTCGCCCACGAGGCGCTGGGGGACGAGCCGCCCGTCGACGAGCTCATCGGCGCGGCCGAGGGCCTGGGCCTGCGGCGCGACGAGCTGCGCACGGTGCTCTTCGACCTGCCCGACACCGGGGCGCTGCCCGACCGCGCGGTGGATCCCTGCCCGCTGTCGGAGCGCGAGCTGCAGGTGCTCGTGGCCCTGGCCCGTGGCCGGGTCTACAAGCAGATCGCCCAGGAGCTGCTGCTCTCCACCAGCACGGTCCGCACCCACCTGCACAACATCTACGGCAAGCTCGGGGCGATCGACCGGGCCCAGGCCGTCCTCATCGCGCGGCAGCGCGGCTGGATCTAGATCACACCGTCGCGGCGGGTAGGATCGGTGGCCGGATGATCTCGATCACCACGAAATCCCCCTACGCGATCCGCGCGCTGATCGAGCTGGGTCGCGCCACCGACGATGCGCCGGTGCCGATCGGGGAGCTGGCCCGCCGGCGGGACATCCCCGTGCAGTTCCTGGAGCAGCTCTTCGCCACCCTGCGCCGTGCCGGCGTCCTGCGCTCCCAGCGCGGCGTCAAGGGCGGCTACACGTTCGCCCGCGACCCCTCGACGGTCACCGTGCTGGAGGTCGTCGAGCTGCTCGACGGCCCGCTCGGCCGCGACGCCGAGGGGATCTTCGCCGAGGCCACCGAAGCCGCCCGCACGGTCCTGGCCTCCGCCACCATCGCCGAGCTCGTGCAGCGTGAGATCCACGCCGCCGGCGCCGCGATGTACCAGATCTAGCCGGCCGCTACGGCCTGCGGCCGCGCTCGCGCAGGGCCCGGACCGCCGCACGGGCGGGTCCCGTGACGCGCCACGTCGCGCCGCCGTACACGGCGCCCAGCTCGTGCTCGGCGCTGGCCGCCCGCCGGGCCTCGCGCTGGGCCCAGTCGCGCGTCTCCTGCAGTTCCAGGTGGAGGGCTCCGTCGTGCTCGCGCACGTCGCGCAATGCGCGCCGCAGGTCGCCGGCGTCGCGCTCCAGCTGCGCGCGGTTGTGGGCCAGGGCCGTGGCCTCGCGCGGGTCGTCAGGGTCGGGCCGCTCCAGGTCGGCGGCGGTGAGGGAGACCTCCCGGCGGCGCAGGGTGATGACGCCGTGGCCGTCCCCGGGGGCCGCGCAGAAGCCGTGCTCCTGCAGGCGCACCACGTCGAACAGCCGTCCCCAGTGCGTGCGCAGCCACCACGGCGCGTGCAGGATCATCGGGCCGCCGTCGTCCCACGAGGCGCCGGGGGCCAGGACGTTCATCCCGACCCGGTGCTCGTCGAACGGCTCGCCGGCGATCCGCCAGCTCATCCCCGGGCCCATGAAGGTCGCCACCAGCAGGCCGCCGGGGGCCAGCAGCCGGTGCTGTTCCAGCAGCCAGGCGCTCCACGACGCGGCCAGGTGCGTGAACACCGAGACGTTGAAGATGAGATCGAAGGCGCCGTCGGGGCGGTCGACCGGCGGCAGCTCCCCGTTCACCAGCGTGTGCAGCGGGGGCGACAGGTGCTCGTCGATCCAGGCGATGCTCTCCGCGTCGATGTCGCAGCCCCAGATCTGCGCCTCGGTGGCCTCGTCCAGCAGGTGGCGCAGCGTGCGGCCCGCGCCACAGCCGAAGTCCAGGACGCGCTTGCCGGCCCAGTCCCAGTCGGCGGGCAGGGCGAGCAGCAGGTCGGCCTTGGTGCGGCGCCCCAGCTCGTCGTACCGTGCCAGCGGATCGTCGCTGTCGTCCAGCGCGCCGACCCGCTCGGCGAGCGGAAGCGGCGGATAGGGGATCGGGGCGGCCATCCGTGGGCATCCTACGGTGGCCGGGCGGGCCCGGAGCGTTCGTCCCGCGCACTCCCCGTGCGCGGGCGAGGGGTCAGGCCGGCGGGATGTGCGGGCCGCGGGTGCGGTGGCGCCGCGGCGGCCGCAGGATGGCCGAGGCGCGGCGGATGCGGCCGGAGTGGCTCAGCCAGTACGGCACGTCCAGCGTGTCGCCGCGGGCGGACTCACGGCCGCCGCGGGGCGGCCGGCCGGCGGTCGGGGCGGGCGCGGTCAGGTTGCCGCGGCGGGTCGTGCTGAAGCGATACGGGCGCATGCGGAAGCGGACGCCGGGTCAGGAGGCGTTCGGCCGCGCGTGGTCGGAGGAGCTGCCGGCGGTGGGGGCGTGATGGTGGCTCTTGGTGCGGGCGAGATCCCACCCCAGGAGGGCGAGGGGCACGAGCACGATGAGGGCGATGATGACGATGGCCATGAGTTGGTCCTTCCGGAACAATCGGGGGAGTGACCGCATGGTGCGCCGCCCGGGTTGAGGGGCGGTGGGACGAAGGTGGGAAACCGGTAGGTAGGCTGTGCGGGACATGGGCGCAATCCCGATCAACATTTCCGACCTCGTCGGCGACACCCCCATGGTGGAGCTGACGCGGATCGTCCCCGCCGGCAGCGATGTGCGCCTGTTCGGCAAGCTCGAGGCGTTCAACCCGGGCGGCTCCGTCAAGGACCGCATCGGCCTGGCGATGATCGAGGCCGCCGAGCGTGAGGGCCGCATCGAGCCCGGGCGCACGACCATCGTCGAGGCGACGAGCGGGAACACCGGGATCGCCCTGGCCTTCGTCTGCGCGGCCCGGGGGTACGACCTGGTGCTCTCCCTTCCGCAGGGGATGAGCCGCGAGCGCGAGACGCTCCTGCGCCTGTACGGCGCCCGCTTCCAGATCACCGAGTCGCTGGGAGGCATGAAC
>CAZXNX010000173.1:0-5627 GCA_964642225.1 uncultured Solirubrobacteraceae bacterium
GCCGTGGCCGCTGCGCCGCGCGCTGCGCCGCGCGGTCGGTGCGCCCATCCGGCCGGTCGACGGCGTGCCGCCCTACGAGATCGGCCGGGTGCTGTCGTTCACCCTGGGCGGTGACGGCGGGCCGTACCTGCGCGGGGGCTGGTCCTACCCGGAGGGCTTCGGCACGTGGAGCCTGGGCACGCCCAGCTACGTCGTCCTGCCGCTGGCCGCGCCGCTGGAGCGCAGCTGCGCGATCGAGCTGCAGCTCGTCGGCTTCGTCACCGCCTACCTGCCGCCCCTGCACGTGGACCTCGCCGTCAACGACGTGCGGGTCGCCCAGCTGCGGTTCGACGACCCGGCCAAGCAGATCCGGATCGTCCGCGTGCTGGTGCCCGCCTCGGCGGTGCGCGGCTGGAACCGGCTGGAGCTGGCGTTCGTGGCCCGGCACGCCGTCACGCCGGCGGAGGGCCGCGAGGGCCCCGACCTGCGGCGCCTGGCCGTGGGGCTGGTCAAACTCGGCACCGCCTGAGGGTTTGCACCGGCCCCGGACCGTGGCAGGCTTTCCCCATGACCGAGATCAAGCGGCTGGACTTCATGGGGATCCCCTCGCAGGATGCCGAGCGCTCCCGGACCTTCTACCGCGACGTGCTGGGCCTGCGCCCCGACGAGCACGCCGAGTGGGAGCAGTGGGCGGGCGACACGTGCTTCGGCATCTGGGAGCCGGAGCGGATGGGGCGCCCGTTCGTGGCCCAGACGGGCAACCCCTGGCCCCTGCACGTCGACGACGTGGCCGCCGCGCGCGCGGACCTGGAGGCCAAGGGCGTCACCTTCTTCGGTGACACCCTGGACACCGGCGTCTGCCACATGGCCTTCTTCGCCGACCCCGACGGCAACGAGCTGATGCTCCACCGCCGGTACGCGCCCTACGGCTAGGACGCCGTCCCGGGGGCGCGCCGCTACCTGCGGGGGTCGCGCCACATCGTCCAGATCGTCGGCCCGCCGCGGGGCATGCCCACCTCGCCGGTGACGCGAAAGCCGTGCCGTGCGTAGAAGTCGTTGTTGCGCTCGTTGGACGACTCGAGGTAGGCCCCGATCCCGTCGGCGTCGCACTGCTCCAGCACCGGCGACAGGACCGCGGAGCCCAGGCCCTCCCCCTGGCGGTGGGGGTCGGTGCCGAGCACGGCGAGGTACCAGTGCGGCGGGTGCGGCGGATGGTGGCGCTCCATCCCGAGGATCCCCCACACCACCATCGGCATCCGCGGAAGCAGCCGGGGGCGCAGCATCCCCCGCGACAGCTCGATGTCCTGGCGGACGGTGGTCCTCCAGCGATCGGGCGGCGCCCACAGCGCGGCGGCGGAGCGATCGTCGGGGATCCACACCTCGTCGTCGACGAGGAGCTGGGCCAGGCGGGCCCGCTCGAACCGCTCCAGGAGGGCGGGGCGCAGCGCATCGGGGGCGCACGACCATCGCGCCACGGGGTCGTGGAAGAAGGCGCGGGCCAGGACGCCCGCCAGCGCGGGCACATCCGCGGCGGTCGCGCGGCGCACCGGAGGCGTGGAAACCCTCACGCCGCGCACTCTAGCCCGGCGCCCCCGACTCCCGTTCTCGCCGGCCACCGGGCGGCGCGGCGCGTTGCCGCTGGCTTTGCGGGGAGCCCGCAGCCGCCCCGGGGGTTGCCCCCGGATCTGGGCGGCCTTCTGCGGGCGGCAGCCGATCCGGCCACCCATACGGTCGTCCCATGAAAAACTTCCTGTACCGGATCACCCGCCTGACGCCGACCGCCGTCGGCCTGGCCATCGGTCTGATCGTCGCCGGCGTGCTGGCCTTCGTCGGCGGCAACTACGCCAAGCAGGTCGTCCACGACCAGCTCAGCCCGCAGAAGATCACGTTCCCCCAGAACGAGGCCCAGGGGCTGTTCCCCGACCTCAAGCAGTACGCGGGGCAGCGGGTCGACAACGGCGAGAAGGCCCAGGCGTACGCCGAGAAGTTCATCAACCGCCACCTGCAGGAGGTGGCCGGCGGCCTCACCTACGCCGAGGTCAGCAGCAAGGCGATGGCGGCGCCCAAGGACACCAAGCTCGCCGAGCAGAAGGCCACCCTGTTCCAGGGCGAGACGCTGCGCGGCCTGCTTCTGAGCGTGTGGGGTTGGAGCGTCGTCGGCACCATCGCGACGATCGCCGGGATCGTGCTCTTCCTCCTGGGCCTGATCCTCGCCGGCCTGCCGATCGCCAACTACTTCGTCAACGAGCGGCACGGACCCAAGTCGGAGGCATAGCAATCTGACGGCGGCGCGCCATAAGCTCCACGCCGTGCGCAGGGTCCTTCCCCTCCTCGTGACCCTCGCCGGCGTGGCGCTCGCCGTCGTGGCCCCACCCGTCGGCGCGGCACCGAGCGCCGACCAGCAGCTGGTGGACCGGTACGCCCCGGTCCTCATGCTGCGCGAGCAGAACAGCCCCCCGTGCGACACCAGCGGCGAGCAGTACGCGCCGACCTCGGTCGACGCGGTCCTGGGCAACCCGAAGGTGTCGCTGCAGCTCAAGCGCAAGGGGCAGCCCACCCGCACCGTCAAGCGCGCCCCCACGGCCGCCGACATCGCGGGGCTGGGCGGGGACTTCTACCTCGACCTCCCCGGCGACACCCTCGAGCCGGGCTGCACCTACGCCAAGGACTTCGCCGCGCTGCGCAAGGGCGGCCGCGCCCCGGCCGTCACCTACACGCACATCGCGCGCCAGCCCGGCCACTCAGGGTTTGCCGTCCAGTACTGGTTCTTCTACTACTTCAACCAGTTCAACGACGTGCACGAGGGCGACTGGGAGGGCATGCAGCTCACCTTCACGGCGGACACGCCCGAGCAGGCGCTCGCGGACGGCCCCGACCAGATCGCCCTCTTCCAGCACGGCAGCGGCGAGATCGCCGACTGGACCGACGTCAAGGTGCAGAAGGAGGGCGACCACCCCATCGTCTATCCCGCCGCCGGATCGCACGCCACCTTCTTCGAGTCGGCGATCTACGTCGGCAACGGCTCGGGCGCCTCCGGCCTGGGCTGCGACAACACGAGCGAGCCGCTGCGCCGCCAGACCGTCACCCCCGTGCTCGTGCCGACGGACCCGCCGCGCGGCAGCCCCTACCAGTGGCTGACCTTCCTGGGGCGCTGGGGCCAGCGCGAGGCCGGCTTCAACAACGGCCCGAACGGGCCCATCACCAAGGCCCAGTGGCTTGCGCCGTTCGACTGGATGGAGAACAAGCGCTCGGCGAGCCCCAAGCTCCCCGCCGGTTCCCTCCTGGGCCCCGCGATCAGCTCGGTGTTCTGCGGCGCGGTCGCCTCGGTGTCGCAGCTGGTGAACCTGCAGGCCCAGTCCCCCACCGCCCTGATCGTCCTGCTGCTGATCGTCGTGCTGATCATCGCCGGGCTCATCGCGGCGACGACGTGGCGCCCGGTCGATGCAGAGCACCTGCGACGACGACGACACTTCGGGCAGCTCATCCGGGGCGCACGGCAGATCTACGGCCGCAACTGGAAGGCGATGGTGCCGCTGGGCCTGACGGCCGTGCCGATCATGCTCGCGCTCACGGGGCTGAGCTCCCTGACGCATGGCCTGCTGGGCTCCGGCGACGGCCCCAAGGACACCACCGTGAGCAGCGGCCCGGGGATCCAGATCGACTTCGGCTCGGTGTTCGACGAGATCGGCCGGCCGATCGGCCTGGCCGTCGCCGCAGCGTTCGTCATCAGCTTCCTGCGGCTGCTCGACGCCGGCCATCCCAGCCTGCGCGGCGCCTACGGGGCGACGCTCAAGCGCTTCTGGCGGGTGGTGGGAGCCCAGCTCCTGGGCAACCTGATGCTGGCGCTGCTGTTCGTCACGATCATCGGCATCCCGTACGCGGTCTGGAAGTACGTCGGGTGGCAGCTCGTGCAGCAGAAGATCCTGTTCGAGGACGTCACCGTGCGCGACGCGTTCCGCGGCAGCTCGCGGCTCGTGCGCGGCCACTGGTGGCACACGGTGCGGGTCACGATCTTCCTGGAACTGCTCAGCGCCGCGGCAGGGCCGATCCTGCTCATGGCGCTCGTGTTCACCAACCTGGAACTGCTGTACATCAACGCGCTGGGCACCATCGTCTTCGCCCTGCTCATCCCCTACGTGACGACCGCCCGCACGCTCCTGTACTTCGACCTCATGCTGGTCGCCGAGGAGCCCGAGCCGGCCAAGCGCCATTGGTGGCGGCGGATCGGCCGCCGCCGCTCGGTGGGGCCCGCGACGGCGACGGCGCCGCCGAACCCGGCCTGACCGCTACTTCTTCACGATCGTGAACGAGGTGGTGGCCGCCCGTGAACCGTTGCGGGCCGCATCGGTGGCCACCAGCACGGCGCGGTAGCTCCCGGCCGGCAGCGCCGTGCGCCCCACCCGGCCGCTGAACGCCACCGCGTTGGCCCCGGCGCGGCTCGTGCGGACGAGCACCCCGCGGCGCACGATCCGGTCGCACCGGCGGGCCTTCTTCAGGCGGCTCGTCGGTGCAACGCACCGGCTGCCCTTGCGCCGCCCGGGCAGGATCTGCTGCAGCTCGATCCTGACGGTGCCGGCCTCCGAAAGCGTGTACCGGATCGTGGTCCCGGCCGGCGTCCTTCGGGCGGAGACCGCGAGCGGGGGTGTCGCCGACGTCCCGACACGGAACGTCCGGTTGCGCAGCGAGTAGCGCGTCACCACGGGCGCCCGCGTGTCCGGCGGCACCGGCGTGGTCTGCGTGGTGGTGACCGGCGGGACGACGTGCGCCGCGGTGCGGAAGGCCGTATCTGCGCCGGCGGCCCGCACCGCCCCTCCGCGGACCGCCACGATGCGGAAGTGGTATGCGGTGTCCGGGGCCAGCCCCGTGACGGCGGCGGAGACGGCCGTGTCGCCCGCGCCCGCGCCGGCGTCGCCCATCGGGGTGGATGCGCCGTAGCCGGTGGTGGGCCCGTAGTCGAAGCGGTACCCCGTGGAAGTGCCGCCGGCGTCGATCCGCCCGCCGAGGGTCGCCGTCGTCTCGCCGACCGCCGTCGCGGTCCCCGTGGTGGCCCCGGGCGTGCGGGGCCGCGGGCTGGCGGCGATTGCCGTCACGTCCGACCACAGCCCCTGCTCGGCGATCTGCCCGGCGCGATGATCGGTCCACGCCGTGAGGGCGACGCCGTTGCCCGCCGCGAGGCCCTCGTAGTCACCGAACTCGTTGTCGAACCCGCAGCAGATCCCGAAGGTGCCGGGGAATCCTGAGGACAACGACGACGTGCGCACGAGGTCGCCCAGATCGAGCCCGCCGCCCGCCACGGGATACAGCGCCCGCACGTAGTAATCCGCCGCGGTGCGATCGGCCGACAGCCGCGTCGAGTGCAGCGCGACCCAGGCCTGATCGGTTCCCTGGTCGACCGAGACCCAGGGGAACCAGTCGTCGGAGTTGGCGCTCGCCCCGCCTTCGCCGGGGGGTATCACCTCGGTAGCCACCTCGGGCGACCGCGCAGCCGAGCCGGGCAGGGTCCCCTGAGCGGTCGCCACGTACGCACCCCAGGTGAGCTGGGTGGCGGAGCCGGCGAACTGCGAGGGGCCGCCGTCGCACTTGGATACGCCCGAGCCGGTGCGCAGGTCGCCCCACGATACCCACACGAGGCCGGTGCTGTACAGGTC
>CAZXNX010000174.1:0-5605 GCA_964642225.1 uncultured Solirubrobacteraceae bacterium
GTGGTGGGGGCCGACCCGCAGGCCCGCTCGGTCAGGGTGGAGCTGCTGGCCGGGCAGGTCGAGGACATCCACTACGACCAGCTCATCGTCGCCCTCGGCTCGGTGTCGCGCACCCTGCCGATCCCCGGCCTGGCCGAGCACGCGTGGGGCTTCAAGTCGTTGTCGGACGCCATCGCGCTGCGCAACAACCTCATCGTCCACCTGGAGACCGCCGAGGCGATCAACGACGAGGCCACGCGGGCAGCGTGGCTCACCCAGGTGTTCGTCGGCGCCGGGTACGCCGGGCTCGAGGGGCTGGCCGAACTGCAGGACTTCGCCGCCGACGTCCTGGACCTCTATCCCCGCTGCCGCCAGCAGGGCATGCGCTGGATCCTCGTGGAGGCGCGCGACCGCGTCATGCCCGAGATCCCCGCCTCGCTGGCCTCCTTCGCCACCGCCGAGCTGCGCAGTCGCGGCATCGAGATCCGCCTGGGCACGACGCTCGACGCGATCACCGAGGAGACCGCCACCCTGTCGGACGGCGAGGTCGTGCCGACGCGTTCGGTGGTGTGGACGGCGGGCGTCAAGCCGAGCCCGGTGATCGCCCGCATGGGCCTGCCGCTGAACGAGACCGGCCGCATCGTGGTCGACAAGACCCTGCGGGTGCAGGGCCACGACGACGTGTGGGCGATCGGGGACGGCGCCGCGGTGCCCGACCCCGCCAACAAGGGCAAGGCCTGTCCGCCCACCGCCCAGCACGCCATCCGCCAGGGCCGCCTGGCCGCCCGCAACGTGGCCGCGAGCATCGGGCGGGGCCGCGTGAAGCCCTTCACCTACAAGACGCTCGGCGTGTTCGTGGACATGGGCCGGGGCGACGCCGTGGCCCAGACCATGGGCATCCGCTGGCGCGGCAAACCGGCCTGGTGGCTGGCCCGCACCTACCACGTGGCGATGATGCCCGGGCTGGGCCGCAAGGCGCGCCTGCTGATCGACTGGAACGTCGGGCTCTTCTTCGGCCGGGACGCCTCGGAGCTGGGGCGCCTGGGCCACCCTTCGGCGCTCGACGAGCCGCTCGACGGGCAGCTGGCGGGCGACGCGCCGCCCCCTCCCGCCGCCTGAGGGACCGATCCGTCCCGGCGCTGCGTATCCTTGACGGTGGATGACGCAAGCTGAACAGGTGAAGGCAGATGTCACCGCCGCGATGAAGGCGGGGGACAAGGAGCGCGTCGCCGCGCTGCGTCTCATCCTCAGCGAGCTGCAGAAGGCGGCCAAGGAGGGCTCGGACGACGAGACCACCGTCCTGCGCCGCGAGCGCAAGCGCCGCGTGGAGGCGGCGACCGCCTTCCGCGACAACGACCGCCCGGAGCTCGCCGCCGCCGAAGAGGCCGAGGCGGCGATCATCGAGGAGTACCTGCCCGCCGAGATGTCCGACGAGGACCTGCGGGCGATCGTCACCGACGCGGTGGCCCAGGCCGGCGCCACCTCGCCGAAGGACATGGGCCAGGTCATGAAGGCCACGATGGCCGTGGTCGCGGGCCGGGCCGACGGCAAGCGCGTCTCCGCGCTCGTCGGAGAGGCGCTGCGCGGCTGATGCGGCGCCAGATCGAGCTGACCAACGAGGCCGCGGCCGCCCTCACCGCCGACAACGACGCGATCCTGCGCGCACTGGAGTCCGACGCCGAGTGCGACGTCTTCCTGCGCGGCAACATGATCACGCTCGACGGCGAGGCCGAGCCGATCCAGCGCGCCGCCACCGTGGTCCGCGAGATGGCCGAGCTGGCCGACCAGGGGCTGGAGGTGTCGCCGGGGACCATCAGCGCCGTCACCGGCGCACTGGCCGCCCACACGTCGCCCGCCTCGGTGCTGGAGGACGTCGTCTGGCGCCACCGCTCCCACAAGGTCGCCCCCAAGACGGTCAACCAGAAGCACTACGTCGACTCGATCCGCAAGAACACCGTCACCTTCGGGATCGGCCCCGCCGGCACCGGCAAGACCTTCCTCGCCGTGGCCATGGCCGCCGCCGCGCTGTCGCGCCGCGAGGTCAACCGCATCATCCTCACGCGGCCGGCCGTCGAGGCGGGGGAGCGCCTGGGCTTCCTGCCCGGCGACCTGATGGCCAAGATCGACCCGTACCTGCGCCCGCTCTTCGACGCGATGAACGACATGCTCGATCCCGAGCGCGTGTCGGCCCATCTGGAGAAGGGCGTGATCGAGGTCGCGCCGCTGGCCTTCATGCGCGGCCGCACGCTCAACGACTCCTTCATCATCCTCGACGAGGCGCAGAACACGAGCGCCGAGCAGATGAAGATGTTCCTCACCCGCCTGGGCTTCAACTCGCGGATGGTCATCACCGGCGACGTCACCCAGATCGATCTGCCGCGCGAGCAGCAGTCCGGGCTCGTGGTCGTCAACGAGATCCTCGAGAGCGTCGAGGGCATCGACTTCGTGCGGTTCGGCGGTGAGGACGTGGTGCGCCACCGGCTGGTGCAACGGATCGTCGAGGCCTACAACGAGCACGACGAGCGCCAGGCGCCCGAGCTGCGGCCCGCGGACCGCGATCGTCGTCGCGCCTAGCCGCATGCTGGACGTCGAGCTGATCGGCGCCGGGGACGTCCCCGGCGCCCCCGACGACGCCCGCACGGCGCACCTGGTCACCCTCGCCGCCGAGGCCGCGGGCGTGCGCGACGGCCACGTCGCCGTGCAGTACGTCGACGCCGGCCGCATCGCGCAGCTCAACGTGGAGCACCGCGGCAAGGAGGGGCCCACCGACGTGCTCTCCTTCCCGATCGACGAGCTGGACGACCTGCCCGAGGCCGGCCCCGACCGCGAGCTCGGCGACATCATCATCTGCGCGGCCCACACCGAGAGCCTCCCCGAGGCGATCGTCCATGGCGCGCTGCACCTCGTGGGCATGGACCACGAGACCGACGACGGGGAGATGCTGGCCCTCCAGGCCGAGCTCCTGCGTCAGGCACAGGAGACGCCGTGAACGACGAGCAGCCCGCATCCCCGCCGGTGACCCGCAGCGGCTTCGTGGCCCTGGCGGGCCGCCCGAACGTGGGCAAGTCCACCCTCATCAATGCGCTGGTGGGGCGCAAGGTGGCGATCGTCTCCGACAAGCCCCAGACGACCCGGCGCGCGATCCGCGGCGTCGTCACCCGCGGCGACGCCCAGCTGGTGCTCGTGGACCTTCCGGGCGTGCAGAAGCCCCGTGACGCGCTGACCCAGCGCATGGCCTCCCGGGTCAAGCAGGAGCTGTCGGACGCCGAGGTGGCGCTGATCATCCTCAACGGCGAGGAGGGCGTCGGGCCGGGCGATCGCTTCATCGCCGCCACCCTGAAGGAGTCCTCAACGCCGGTGATCATCGCGGTGAACAAGGTCGACCGCCTCAGCCGCGCCCAGACGCTCACCGTGCTGCAGGACGCCGCCGCCCTCGAGGTGGCGCAGGACATCTACCCGATCAGCGCCCGTCGCGGCCACGGCATCGACGCGCTGGTCGAGCACCTGGAGTCGCTCCTGCCCGAGGGCCCGTTCATGTTCCCGGTGGAGGACACCTCCGACCAGAGCGAGGAGGTGCTGCTGGCAGAACTCATCCGCGAGCAGGCACTGACCCGCACCTTCCAGGAGGTGCCGCACTCCGTCGAGGCGGTCATCGAGGAGATCGACGACAGCGCCGAGGACGTCACCGTGGTGCGGGCGCTGCTGTGGGTCGAGACCGAGTCGCAGAAGGGCATCCTCATCGGCAGCGGCGGCAAGATGATCAAGGCCATCGGCTCCGCCGCCCGCCATTCGCTCGAGGTGGAGCTCGGCACCCGCGTGCACCTGGACCTGTCCGTCCGCGTGCGCCGCGGCTGGCGTGGCGACGACGGGCTGCTGGACCGGCTCGGCATCGACTGACGCTGGGAGGCGTTCGGGTCGCTTGCTCGCGGGCCGATTGCGCTGGGGCGGCCCGTGACTCGGTGCTCCCCTTCCGGGGGACGCGAGCCTGGGGCCTCGATTGGTCTGCCGCCCGGTTGGCTGGGGCTTGCTGGGAGAGGTACGGCGTGGAGGCGGGGACGCGGTGCAGTAGGTTGCATTACGCAACCCACTTGATAGGGTTGCGCCATGAAACGCACCATGGAGCGCCGCTGGAAGGTCCTGACCGTCGTCTCGATCGCCGTGTTCGTTGCGAGCCTGGACCTGTTCATCGTCAACGTCGCGTTCCCGGACATCCAGTCCGACTTCGCCGGCTCGACCGTCTCCGGGTTGTCGTGGGTGCTCAACGCCTACGCGATCGTCTACGCCGCGCTCCTCGTGCCCGCGGGGCGCCTGGCGGACCGCTACGGGCGCCGGCGCGGCTTCCTGCTGGGGATGGTCGTCTTCCTCGTCGGCTCGGCCCTGTGCGGCATCGCGCCGTCCGTGGAGACGCTGGTGGCCGCCCGTGTGCTGCAGGCCGTCGGCGCGGCGATCCTCACCCCGACCTCGCTGGCCCTGCTGCTGCCGGAGTTCCCGCCCGCCCAGCGCGCCACCGCGATCGGCATCTGGGCCGCCGTGGGCGGCGTCGCGGCCGCCGCGGGCCCGCCCATCGGCGGGCTGCTCGTCGAGGTCAGCTGGCGACTGGTCTTCCTCGTCAACATCCCGATCGGCCTGGCCGCGCTCTTCTACGCGGTCCGCATCCTGCGCGAGACGAAGGACGAGACGGCCGAGCGCCCGGACCTCGTCGGCGCCGCCGTGCTCGCGTTCGCCATCGGCGTGCTCTCCCTGGGGCTGGTCGAGGCGCCCGACTGGGGCTGGACCGACCCCCGCACGATCGCCTGCTTCGCCGCCTCCGCGGTCGCGCTCGCCGTGTTCTGGGCGCGCTGCGCCCGCCACCCGGCCCCGATGATCCACCTGGAGATGCTGCGGGTGCGGTCCTTCGCCATGGCCAACCTCACGATCCTGATCTTCATGGTCGGCTTCTCGGCGATGCTGCTCGGCGGGGTGCTGTTCCTCACCGAGGTGTGGGGCGACTCGATCCTGGAGGCCGGGTTGTCGCTCTCGCCCGGCCCGCTGATGGCGGCCACCTTCTCGGTCATCTCCAGCCGCCAGGTCGCGCGCTTCGGCCAGCGGACGCTTGCGGCGGCCGGCGCGCTCATCTTCACGCTGGGCAGCGTCCTGTTCCTCACCCGGCTGACGGTCGAGCCCGACTACGTCGGCGACATGCTCCCGGCGCTGCTGCTCACCGGGATCGGCGTCGGCTTCATGCTGCCCAGCACGGCCAGCGCGGCCGCCGCGTCGCTGCCGCCCGCCCAGTTCGCCACCGGCAGCGCCGTGCTGACGATGTCGCGGCAGATCGGCTCGGTGCTCGGCGTCTCGATCCTCGTGGCCCTGCTCGACTCGGGCGCCCGCGGCGCCGCCGACCCGGCCCAGGCCTTCGACGGCGCCTGGACGCTGATGATCGTCGCCGGGCTGCTGAGCGGCGCGGCCGCCCTGGCCATCGGCACGGTGCGGATGCACGTGCCCGAGGGCGAGGCGGCGGCCGCCGCCCCGCCCGCTCCGGCCCCGCATGAGCAGATGGCGGGAGCCCGGACATGAGCGTCACGCAGGCCCCCTGGGCCTTCGACCGGCACACCGCGGTCGACCCCGCGACGGGGGCGGCGCAGGTGGT
>CAZXNX010000175.1:0-5540 GCA_964642225.1 uncultured Solirubrobacteraceae bacterium
GGCCCAGGGTGGGCACGTCGGCCAGTCGCAGCGGGGCGACCCCCTGCGTCGTGGCCGCGCCGTCCTTGCCCGCGCACTGGTTGCCGGGGTCGGTGCCGGTGACGAACCGCGCGTACGCGGCGAAGGAGCAGCCGGTGGGGTCGTTGCCCAGGACGTAGTGGCCGACGCCGGCGACGGAGACGAGGGCGGCGCCGGGAATCAGGGCCCGGGTGCGCTGGGCGTCCTCGGCGGGCGTGCGGATGTCGGCGCCGCCGCTGATCAGGAGGGTGGGCACGTCGAGCGGTGCGCCGGAGTCGGTGAAGGGCGCCGCGGCGGTGGCCGGCCACGAGGCGCAGCGGTTGCCGGCGGAGGTCTCCAGCGCGGTGGTGGTGTCGAAGGGGCGGAAGGTGGCGGGGTCCAGGGCCGAGGAGGCGGTCCGCAGCGCGCCGATCCGCCCGGCCGGCGGGGCGGACGGGAGCCACGGCAGCGCGGTGTCGGTGCACGAGGTGGCGAGGTAGAGGCCGTCGCTCTCCTGCGCCTGCGGGTTGGACGCGCGCGCCGCCGCGTCGTTGCCGGTGCCGAAGGCCAGCCCGACCAGGCGGACGAGCGGCGCCCAGTCCCCGGCGCGCGCCGACGTCACCGCGGACGGGAGGTAGGCGCGCGACTGCGGGCTGAAGTCGCCGTCCAGCAGGAGGCTGAAGAGCATGGTGGGGCCGCCCAGGCGCTGGGTGGTGCGCCGGCCGCCGGCGGAGACGAACACGCCGCCGCGGGCGGCGGAGCGCATCCGGGCCGCGACCGTCTTCATGTCCGCGACCGGGTCCTTGGTGAAGGCGCAGGCGCCGCCCGCGCACAGCGTGCGCAGGATGCGGGGGACGGCCGCGTAGGTGGCCGCGTTCCACTGGCTGACGCCCGTGAGCGGGACGGTGGAGTCGAGGACCATGGAGGCGACGCGCTCGGGGTGGGCGCGGGCGTAGCGCAGCGCGACGTAGGTGCCGTAGGACACCCCGACGAGCACGACCTTGCCGGCGCCGACGGCCTCGCGCACCGCCTCGATGTCGGCCACCGAGTCGGTGGTCGTGTAGAACGGCCGCGCGCTGCCGACCTGGGCGCCGCACAGGGCGGCGGCCTGGGCTCCGCTGGTGGCCTTCGTGAACGCGGCCGCGCAGTCGATGAGCCCGGACTGGCCCGTCCCGCGCTGGTCGAAGGTGAGGACCTGCTCGGTGGACGCGACGGGAGCGCCGAGGCGCTTCCAGGTGCTCTGGGCCAGGTCGGCGCCCGACTGGCCCGGGCCGCCGGCCAGGCCGATCCACGCGGTCGGGCGCCCGCCCGTGCCCTTCTGGCGCTCGACGTGCAGCGGCACCGTCCCCGGGACCTGGCCGGTGCGGTCCAGCGGGACGGTCACCGTCGCGCACTCGAAGTCGGCGTGGGTGGGGCAGGGGGTGAAGGTGGTGGCCGCCGAGGCCGCGGACGGCGCCGCGAGGAGCCCGGCCAGCAGCACGACGCAGGACAGCAGGAGCCGGCGCGGCCGCGGGGTGCTCATCGGCAGGTCTTACCGCATCGGCCGCACGGGCGGTCGCACTCGGCCCGAACGGGGAGGGCGCTGGGTACGCTGTGGGCGTCCCGCCACCATCCTCCAGGAGCGCTTCGTGAGCACCCCGCAGTTTCCCACCGCCGCTGTCGATCGCCCGGTCTCCGCCGCCCGCGGGTTCGTCGCCGACGTGTTCGGCTGGATGTTCGTCGGGCTCGGCATCACCGCCGGCCTGGCCGCGTTCTTCTCCAGCCAGAACAACATGAAGCAGTACGTCTCGGACCACCCGGGCGTCCTCATCGCCGTGGTCATCGCCCAGCTCGGCCTCGTCATCGCCCTGGTCGCCGGGATGCGCAAGATGTCCGCGTCCACCGCGCGCCTGGTGTTCTGCCTGTACGCGGCGACGATGGGCTTCACCTTCGCCCTGATCTTCGAGACCTACTCCACCGCGTCGATCGCCTCGACCTTCGTCGTCACCGCCGGGATGTTCGGCGCCGCGGCCGCGTTCGGCTGGGTGACCAAGAAGGACCTGACGATGGTCGGCCAGGTGGCGATCTTCCTGCTCATCGGGCTGATCCTCACCATGCTGGTGAACTTCTTCATCGGGTCCTCGACGCTCGAGTACGCGATCTCCGCCATCGGGGTCATCATCTTCACGGCGCTGACCGCCTACGACCTGCAGAAGATCAAGCAGGTCGCGGCGCAGGCGACCGGGGACGGCGAGGCGGAGCGCAAGGCGGCCATCTTCGGCGCGCTCGCCCTCTACCTCGACTTCATCAACCTGTTCCTGTTCCTCTTGCGCTTCACGGGCGGGCGGTAGCCAGCGGCGAGTCCGCCGCCAGCCGCGACGCGCTGCGGCGGGCCTGGTCGATGACCTGGACCCGCCGGTCGCGGGCCATCATGTTGGTGCCCATCAGCGCGAGGTCGTCGGCGGTGGGCTGCAGCACCATCGTCTCGGTGCCCTGCTCGCGCAGCTTGGCCAGCTCGTGCCCCAGCCGCCGGCCGGAGCGGTCGCGCATGGTCTGGGCCAGGCGGTCGGCCGGCCCGTTGCCCGGCAGCGTCGCGCGCGAGGACGTCGGGTTGAGGCAGACGACGAGGTCCAGCTCCTTGCCGCCCAGCAGGTCGGCGTTGGAGAGCGAGCAGACGCCGCCGTCCACGTAGCGCCGCACCCCGATGCGGACCGGGTGGTAGAAGGACGGGATCGCGCAGGAGGCGGCCACGGCGTCGCGGATGTGGGCGGGCGGCGCGCCCGGCCGGCCGAAGGGCACGCGGGCGCCGCTGTCGTAGTCGCAGGCGACGACCCACAGATGGGGATGGTCGGCCCACGGCGCGTCCAGGAAGCGGTCGACGATGCGGCTGATCGGGTCGGTGGAGAGCACGCCGCGGGGCATCCAGCCCATCGCCACGGCGGCGGGGTTGTGCCCGCGGGGGTCGCGCAGCGTCTTGAGGGCCAGCCGCCAGGAGCCGGGCCCGATGGGCGGCAGCGCGGGGTGCAGCCGGTAGGTGTCGCCCGTCTCGCGCTCGCCCGCCTCCTCGGCGTCCTCCAGCTCCTCGACGGGGCGGTCGGTGGCGTAGTCGGCCATCGCCGACGGCGCGAAGCCGGCCGCCGCGAGCGTGCCGACCACCGATCCGGCCGACGTGCCGACGATGTACTCGGCGTCGCCCGCCACCCAGCCCGTCTCCTCCTGCAGGCCGGCCAGCGTCCCGATCAGCCACGACGCTCCGACGACACCACCCGCTCCGAGGACCAGACCGATGCGCATGCGTGCCTCAGCCGTCGGTCGTGGACGGCTCGTCGTCCTCGTCGTAGAGCGACTCGCGGGCGAGCTGGTGGCCCTTGCGGTCGTACAGCCCGACCGACAGCCACTCGCCGCGGTAGTCGTCGGGGGCGATGAGGGTGAAGCGGTTCTCCAGCAGCGCGCACTGGTCGACGGTGATGTCGCCCAGGTCGGCGGTGGCGATCAGGCCGCCGGTCACGAGCGGCACGCCCCACACGAGGGTCATCGCCGCGGCCAGGCCGTCCTCGCCCCGCCACTGCCCGATGACCTCCTCGCAGAGGTCCAGCGACCAGTCCGGGTTGGCCGCCGCCGTCTCGGAGGTGACGTCCGCGGTGGCGTGGATCTCGGTCGCCTCGCCGTCCTCGTCGCGGGCGTAGGAGACGCAGCCGAACAGCTCGTAGCCGTTGGCCGTCCCGCACGTCGCCGGGACCCAGGTGCGCCCGTGCCAGACGCGCTCGGGGTACCAGAGCACCTCGCCGGCCTCGCCGAGCTCCTCGCCGTCGTTGTCGATGTCCAGGCAGGCGGTGAGGAAGCGCTGGCGCAGTGTGTCCTCCCAGCGGCCGTAGGGCAGCGGCTCCTGCGGCGGCTCCGCCACGAAGCGGGGGATGGCGAGACGCTCGGGCGGCATGGTGCGAAGTGTACGAGCACGGCCCGGCGCCGCGTCAGGTCTCCAGCAGGAGGGTGACGGGGCCGTCGTTCACGAGCTCGACCTCCATCATCGCCCCGAACACGCCGCGCTCGGCGCCGAGGGCCTCGCACACGCGCTCGTAGAGCGGCTCGGCGTGCTCGGGCCGCGCGGCCGCCACGAACGACGGGCGGTTGCCCTTGCGCGCGTCGCCGTACAGCGTGAACTGGCTGACACACAGCACGCCGCGGTCGCCGAGGGCGTCGTTCATCTTCCCGCCGGCGTCCTCGAAGATCCGCAGCGCGCGGATCTTGGCGGCGAGGCGGTCGGCGTCCGCCTCGGTGTCGTCGTGGGTGACCCCCAGGAGGACGAGCAGGCCGGGGCCGATCTCGCCGGTGACCGCGCCGTCGACCCGCACGCAGGCACGGCTGACGCGTTGGACGTGGGCGCGCATGGCCCGGCGAACGCTACGTGAGGACCCCGGCGAGCGCGGCGCCGAGGAGCACGAAGGTGGTGGACCAGGCGATGGCGGAGCTGACGATGCCCTCGTCGAGCCCGTAGCCGTGGGCGGCGGTCAGCGCGTTGAGGCCGCAGGGCATGGCGGCGGCCAGGAGGTAGGCGTCGGGCACGTCGACGATCAGCGAGGAGAGGCCGAGGAAGAGCAGTGGCGCCACCACGTTGCGCAGCACCACCGCGGTGATCACGGGCGGCCCGGCGGCCGGGGGGAGGTCGAGCTCGCCGCCCTGCGACTCGCTCATCATCGTCACCCCGAGCGCGAAGAAGCCCAGCGGCGCGATGAGGAGCACGAGCACGTGCGAGGCGTCCACGATCCCGTCGGTGAACACGCTCGCCGGCAGCAGCAGGCCGAGCACCGCGGCGGGCAGCGCGACGTTGCGGGTGAGGAACGTGCGCCCGCGGGAGGCGACCGTCCCGCCGCCCTCGGTCCCGGTCGCGGCAGCGACGCCGAAGGCGCCGAGGAAGAGCACCGGCGCGCTCACGAGCAGGTCGTAGGCGATGGCCGGCGCCACCGCGCCGGGGCCGAGCAGCACGCCGGCGAGCGGGATCCCCAGGTACCCGGTGTTGGCCACCATCGTCGCCACGATCGTCGCGCCCCGCCGCGGGCCGTCCAGGCGCAGGCGCCGCGCCATCAGCCAGGCGGCCACGCTCACCGTCCCCACCACCACGTAGGCCAGGCCGATGCCGGCCGCCACGCCCGTGGTGATCTGCAGGCGCCCGACGTTCGTGAGGATCACGATCGGCAGCAGCACGTAGAGCAGGAGGTCCAGCGCGCGCCGGGCCAGCCGCCGGGCCAGCGGGCGGTCGCGGCGCTCCAGCGTGATGCCCACGGCGACGGACACCAGGATGGCGAGGGTGATGAGGAGCATCGTGGGGAAGGGCTCGGGGGCCGGTCAGCCGACGCGCAGCTCCAGCACCTGGTGCTCCATGCCGAGCACCACCCGCGTGCCCGTCACCGTGTAGCCGGCGCGCTCGTACAGGGGGACCACGTCGGGCTGGGCGTGCAGCACGACCGTGGTGAAGCCGCCGGCCAGCGCCCGCGCCGCGGCGTCGGTGAGCAGCGCGGCGGCGACCCCGCGGCCGCGGGCGTGCGGGGCCACGCACAGGTAGCCGA
>CAZXNX010000176.1:0-5513 GCA_964642225.1 uncultured Solirubrobacteraceae bacterium
CCGCGGCACCGGGCTGCCCCGCAGCCGCCGGTGCGGCGGGCGCGGTCGTCTCGCCGGCGCCGGCCAGCGACTCCGGGACGGGCACCCGCGACTCCGCGCGGCGCGTCCCGCAGTTGAGGCAGTAGCGCTGGTCGGCGGCCAGCAGCGCCCCGCACGTGGAGCAGTGCTGGCTGGCGGGACCGAGCTTGGGCGGGTCCGGGAACTGGGCGATGGCGGCCATGACGAGCTGGCTCCTAGCTGAAGGTGCTCGGGGGGACGGTGACGGTGAGCTTTCCCTTGCGGGGATCGCCGATGAAGAAGATGCGGAAGATGGCCTTCTTGCCGGGCTTGAGCTTCTGCACGACGGCCCGGCCGGCGGCGACGACCTTGTTTCCGTCGCGGACCACGCCGAAGGCGACGAGCTTGCGCTGCTCGACCTGCGAGTCGTTGGTGACGGTGCCCTTGGCCAGGATGCCGCTGGTGGGGTCGGTCTCCAGCGCGGCGGGGGTGACGGTCAGCTTCGGTATCGAGGCGGGCGCCGGCTGCTTGGGGAGCCCGACCGTCGCCTCGACGGACTTGGGCACGTCATCGGGCTGGACCTGGTCGTTGACCCAGTCGCTCTCGCCGGGCTCCACGAGGGGCATCTCGACCAGCGACGGCTCCAGGCCGGGCGTGTCGTTCTTGAACACCGAGGTCTTCTTGGCGCCCAGCACGTCGATGGCGATCGGGACATTGATCTGGCTCCCCTTCGCGGTGCTCTTGAGGGTGATCACGACGGCACTGCCGTTCTCGTCGGTGATGGTGGCCGTGTCGGCGACCTTCACGTCCGGGTTCTCCTTGGTGACGGAGAGGCCCTTCTGCGCCTTGGAGGCGCCAAGGCTCGACTTCTCCAGCTTGTCGTTCTGCTCGAAGCTCGACGAGCACCCCGCCAGGGCGAGGGTGGCGAGCGCGGCGAAGGCGAGCGCCGTCTGCAGGGTCATCCGAAGGCCCCCGAGATGTAGCTGCGGGTGCGCTCGTGGATCGGCGCCTCGAAGATCTGGTCGGCCGTGCCGTACTCGACGAGCTCGCCGAGGTACATGAAGCCGACGCGGTCGGCGATGCGGCGGGCCTGCTGGAGGTTGTGGGTGACGATGACCACCGCCACCTCCTCGCGCAGCCGCAGGATCAGCTCCTCGATGATCGTGGTCGAGAGCGGGTCCAGGGCCGAGCACGGCTCGTCCAGGAGCAGGACCTCGGGGCGCGTGGCGATCGCGCGGGCGATGCACAGCCGCTGCTGCTGGCCGCCGGAGAGGCGCAGCGCCGGGTGGTCGAGGTTGGCCACGATCTCGTCGGAGAGCCCGGCGCGGGTGATCGCGTCGACCACCTCGGCGTGCAGGTCCGCCTTGCTCGGCTTGCGCGAGCCCTGCTCCCGCAGCGCGTAGGCGACGTTGTCGAACACGCTCATGGGGAACGGGTTGGGCTGCTGGAAGACCATGCTCACGCGACGGCGCAGGTCCGTCACCTCGAGGGCGTCGATGTCGGAGCCGTCCAGGAGGATGGAGCCGGTGCGGGTGGCGCTGTCGGTCAGCTCGGTGAGCCGGTTGAGCGAGCGCAGCAGCGTGGTCTTGCCGCAGCCCGACGGGCCGATCAGCGCGAGCACCTCGCCCTGGGCGACCGGCAGGTTGACGTCGCGCACGGCCGGCTTGCCGGCGTAGGCGATCCCCACGCTCTCGCAGCGCATGCGCTCCATGGCGGGCACGAGCGGCTTCTCGGTCACGGCGCCGTGGCTGGGCGCGGACGGCTGGGGCGCCCAGCTGCCGAGCACGCCGGTGACCGGGGGGCCCGCGATCGTCGGGGGCTGGTCGACCACGATCCGGCGCACGGGCGGTGGGGGCTGCACGAAGTCCTCGGACGGGGCGCCGGGCGCCTGGGGCTGCAGGTCCGTCTCCGCCGCGTCGGTCGCGGTGGCGGGTTCGTCGATCATGCCTTGCCTCGGTCGGAGAGCCCGTGACGCCCACGCCGCCCTCCGGCGGCGATGAGATCGACGGAGAAGTTCAGGAGCAGGACGACGAGCAGCAGCACGAAGGCGGCCGCGTAGGCCTTCTCGGGCGAGCCGCCCTCTCCCGCCGGGGAGTTCTGGTAGACGTAGCTCGTCAGCGTGGAGCCGGTGCCGCGCAGGGTGGAAAGCACCGGCGTGTCGCCGTAACCCTCGAGCTGGGCGGTCGCGCCGAGCAGCAGGATGACGATGGCCGTGTCGCCCACGATGCGGCCCATGCCGAGCACACTGCCGGTGGCGATGCCCGGCCGGATCGCCGGCAGCAGGACCCGCCGGATGGTGGCGGCCTTGGTCTTGCCCAGGGCGTAGGACGCCTCGCGCACGTGCCCGGGGATCGACTGCAGGGCCTCGCGGGTGGAGCCGACCACCAGCGGCAGCGCGATCATCGACATGACCGCCCCGGCGATGATGAACGAGCGGCCGAACACGCCGCCGCCGTCGGATTCGAAGGACAGGAAGCCCATGAAGCTCTGGGAGAAGACGATCAGGCCGAAGATCGCCAGCACGATGCTCGGCGTGCCGGCGACGATCTCCACCGACACCTCCACCGCGCGGGCCAGCCAGCGGGGCCGGGCGTACTCGGTGAGCCACAGCGCCACGGCCACGCCGAGCGGGCCGGCGATGGCGATCCCGATGGTGGTGAGGAGGAGCGTCCCCAGGATCGGGTCCAGGATGCCGCCGGACTTGGCCTGGTCCTGCGATGCCTCGGGGCTGGTGAAGAGCAGGTCGAGCGAGAGCTGCGTGACGCCCTTGTAGAGCATGAACAGCACGACCGCGGCGGCCACGACGCAGAAGAAGATGCCCGCGCTCCAGCACAGGGCCAGGCCGATCTGGTCGCGGATCGGCCACGTGCGCCACGAGTCGCGCGGCGCGGTCTTCACCGGCGGCTTGCGGGGCGGCGCCACGCGGGCCGGCGCGGGGGCGGGGGTGGGGGCGGAGACGGTGGCCATCAGGACTGGATCCCGTAGCGGCGCATCGAGCGCTTGGCGTAGGTGCCGCCGATGGAGAGGACGGCGCTGGAGAGCAGCAGCAGCGCGGCGAAGGCGTAGATCGTCTGCTTCAGCGGCGTGGCCGACAGCGCCTCGGCGTTGTCGACGATGGTGGCTGCCAGCGGATGGACGGGCTCGAGGAAGAAGTACAGCCCGTCCAGCGGGTTGGGGGAGAAGCTCTGCGCCGAGCTGGCGACGAGCGACAGCATGATCGCCTCGCCGAGTGCCCGGGCCGTCGACAGGACGACGGCGGCGATGATGGCCGGCCGCGCGGCCCGCACCGAGATCCGCCACATCGTGCGCCAGCGGTTGACGCCGAGCGCGGCGGAGCCCTCCGTCCACGACCGCGGCACCGAGCGCAGGGCGTCGGTGATGATCGCGATCATGATCGGCGAGATCATCACCACGAGCAGGAACACCGCGACCGCGACCGACTGGCCGGTGAGCTGCACCACGTAGATGAGGGAGTCCTTCGTCTCCTGCCCGATCAGGTGGTCGCGCACGAACGGGACGATCACGAGGATCCCGATGAGCCCGAACACGATGGACGGCACCGCCGCCAGCAGCCGCACCACGGGGTCAAGGATGCGCTGCAGCCGCTCGGGCGCGAATTCCGTGAGGAAGATCGACGCCATGAGGGAGAGCGCCAGGGCGACCCCCACCGCCAGCGCCGTGGTGAGGATCGTCCCGTAGAGCAGCGGCCAGGCGCGCAGGTGGTAGACGTACTGGGACGGGTCCGCGGGGGAGAGCTGGATGTCGTGCAGCTGCTGGTCGACGTTGCCGCCCGATCCGAACCACGCCAGCCCGTTGCCTGCGAACGACGGCCACGCGTTGATGAACACGTACGCGACCATCGCCACCACGAAGAGCAGCGTGATGACGGCGAACGCGCCGAGCGTGCGCTCGGCGCGGGCATCCGACCAGGTCCGGGGCTGTCGAGCGGCGAACGCCACGGGCTACTTGCGCGGCAGCCAGTTCGTGCCGATGACCGCGGCCGCCTGCGAGCTGCTCTGGATCCACTTGATCCAGGCCGCGGTCGCGCCGGCCGGCTTGCCGCGCGTGACCATCCAGAAGTTGCGCACGCCGGTGTAGCTGCCCGACTTGGCGTTGCGCAGGTTGCAGGCGACGCCGCCGTACGGCACCGGCGCGGTGCCGGCGATGAAGTCGAACGACACGAAGCCGATCGCGTTCTTGTCCGAGCGGACCGTCTGCTGCACCAGGCCGTTGGAGGCCTTCGCCGCCGCGTTGGCCGCGATGCGCAGCTTGGGGCCGAGGAAGATGTTGGTGAAGGCGTCCGCGGTGCCGGAGGAGGCGATGCGGCTGACCAGGTCGATGGCGCCGCTGGACTTGGCGCCGGGAACGCCGCTCCAGCTGCGGATGCGGCCGGTGAAGATGTCCTGGACCTGCTTCTGGCTCAGGCTGCCCAGGCGGTTGGCCGTGTTGGTGATGATGCAGATGCCGTCGCGGGCGATCTTGTTGAAGACGAGGCCGCCCGGGTCGGAGGGGAGGGGGTCGCGGGAGGCGTTGCCGATGGTCACGCGGCCGCGGGCGACGTCGTTGATGCCGACGTCGGAGCTGCCCTGCAGCACCTTGAACTTCGTCCCGGGCTTCACCTTGACGTACTTCTTGGCCAGCGCGACGGCCAGCGGGTAGACGGACGTCGAGCCGCTCATCGTGATCGGCGCGGCGGTGGCCGCGGCCGGGATCGCGGCGACGGCGAGGGCCGCGGTGACGGCGACGGTGAGGACAAGACGGGAAGAGCGCACGGGGGAAGGGACTCCTTGCGGGGGTGGCTGGACGGGCACGCGATCAGGCGCCGGAGCGGCGTGCCTGGTCCAGAGTGGGGGGTCGGCGACTCTCCTGGGTGAACATGCTGTGAAACCTGGAACATCAATGACACAGAATTGACACGGATTTCACGCAACACGACGTTGACGTCGTATTGACACATTCCATTAACGTCAACTTCTCAGGTTGTTGACAACCGCCTCCCCGGCGACCGTCACCGTGGGCCACGTGATCCCTCGCGCCCGGCGCACGCCATGGCCGGTGCTCCTCACGGCCATCGCCCTGCTCCTCCTCTCCTCCCTCATCACCCCCGGGCCCGCGCGCGCGGCGATCGCGGACCTGTCGCAGATCGACGGCCCGAGCGCCGACATCGTCGGACTCGACGGGGTGGCCATGGCCGCCGACGGCAGCGGCGGACTCGTGTACCGCAAGCGCGTCTCCGGCCGGGTGCACATCTTCGCGGCGCGGTTCGCGGGCGGGAGGTGGAAGGCGCCGGTCCGCGTGGACGGCGGGCAGAAGTTCGACTCCTCCTACCCGGCGATCGGCGCCGGCCCCGGCGGCCGCCTGGTGGTGACCTGGTGCCAGCAGTACGGCGGCGGCACACAGGACCGCCTCTTCTCCGCCGCCCTGGATCCCGGGGCCACCGGCTTCCAGACGCCCGTCCCGTTCGACCTCAACGTGGGCGACGGCACCGACCTGTCGCCGTCCCTGTCGATGAACGT
>CAZXNX010000177.1:0-2070 GCA_964642225.1 uncultured Solirubrobacteraceae bacterium
CTCCAAGGAGGGGGCCGCCACCTCGATGCCCTCCACCGCCGACAGGACCGAGATCGCCGGCGTGATCATGCCGTCCCCGTAGAACAGCGCGACCCCGAAGAGCCCGGCGGCGATCAGCGCGGCCTTGTAGGCGGGGCGCTTGATCTGCACGCGCCGGATCAGCGCCACCAGCGCCATGATCCCGCCCTCGCCGTCGTTGTCGGCGCGCATGATGAACGTCACGAACTTGATCGAGACGATCAGCGTGATCGACCAGACGACGAGCGAGATGATCCCGTAGACGTCGCCCGCGGTGGGCTTGACGGCGCCGTCGTCGGCGGCGAACACCGCCTGAAGTGCGTAGAGCGGGCTGGTGCCGATGTCGCCGAACACCACGCCCAGCGCGCCGAGCGTCAGGACGGCAAGCCCGGGATGACGGCGAGCGGTCGCCAGGTCTGGTTTCGGCATCGCGGCGCACCCTATCCGTGGCGCGTAGGGTTTGGCACCTGATGACGGACATCCGCAACATGCCGATGCCGGCCGACGATGGCGACGGCATGGTCACGCCGGGCCCGTTCTCGACGCTCCTGGGCTTCCGGGTCGTGCGGGCCGACGAGGAGGGCGCCGTCATGGAGGCGGACCCCGGGCCGGAGCACCTCAACGGCGGGGGGATCGTGCACGGCGGCTACCTCAGCGCGCTCCTGGACTCGACCACCGGCTGGGCCGTGCACGCGCAGGTCCCGCGCGGGACCGCCGCGCCGCACATCCAGATCAGCGTCCAGTTCGTGCGCGCCGCACTCGGCGGCACCACGCTCGTCTGCCACGGCCGGTGCGTGTCGGCCGGCCGGCGCATCGCCTCGGCCGAGGCCGAGATCACGCAGGGCGGGCGGGTGATCGCGCGAGCGATCACCAGCCACGCCGTGCTGTCGGGCGCCTAGCCCGCAACACGTCGTCGGGCTGGGGGACTACTGACGACGCGGCGTGAGGCACCCCGATGGCAGGGGGCCGGCGGGACGCGATGCTGTGGCTCCGCCCGACTCCATCGTGAGGATCGCCATGAAGGCCGCCGTCGTACGCAGCTTCGACCAGCCGCTCGTCATCGAGGACGTGCCCGTCCCGGAGCCGGGGCCCGAGCAGGTGCTCGTGCGGGTCGAGACCTGCGGGCTCTGCCACACGGACATCCACGCGGCCCACGGGGAATGGCCGGTGAAGCCGTCGCCGCCGTTCATCCCCGGCCACGAGGGGGTCGGCATCATCGAGCGCGTCGGCCCGGGCAACGACCACGGCCTCCAGGCCGGGATGCGCGTGGCCCTGCCGTGGCTCGGCTACGCGTGCGGTGACTGCCGCTACTGCAATTCCGGCCGCGAGACGCTGTGCGAGGCGCAGATCAACACGGGCTACGGGATGGACGGCGCGTTCGCGGAGTACGCGGTCGGGTACGCCCGGCACGTCGTGCGCGTCCCGGACGGCATCGACCCGGCGGATGCCGCCCCGCTCACCTGTGCGGGGGTCACCACGTACAAGGCCGTCAAGGCGTCGGGGGCACGGTCGGCGAGCCTCGTCGCCGTCTTCGGCGCCGGAGGACTCGGCCACCTGGCCGTCCAGTACGCGGCGATCACCGGCGCCGAGGTGGTGGCGGTCGACATCAACCCCGAGCGCTTGCAGACCGCGCTGCGCGTCGGCGCTCACCACGTCGTCAACCCGCTGGACGAGGATCCGATCGCGGCCATCCAGCGGCTCGGCGGCGCCGACCAGGCCATCGCGACGGCGGTCAACCCGAGCGCGTTCGAGCAGGCGCACGGCGCGCTCGCTCGCGGCGGCACTCTCGTCTGCGTGGGCCTGCCCGCGCACAACGGGATGACCCTCCCGATCTTCGAGACGGTGCTCGGCGGGTTGACGGTGGCCGGCTCCATCGTCGGCACCCACCAGGATGTCGTGGAGGTCTTCGAGCTGCACCGGCGGGGCAAGACGCAGGTCGAGCGTCAGGACGCGCGCCTGGACGACGTCAACCAGGCGATCGACGATGTCCTCGATGGCAGCGCCGGCGCCGCCCGCACGGTCTTCCGCATCGGCGAGGAGCGCCCGGCCACG
>CAZXNX010000177.1:2080-5505 GCA_964642225.1 uncultured Solirubrobacteraceae bacterium
GCCCCTGGGGGGGGGGGCCCCGGCCCCGGCCGGCGGGGCGGCCGGGGGCGCGGGCGCAGCGCCCCGGCGAGAGCGCCGCTAGAAGGCGCTCTCGCTGATCTCCATCACGCGGCCGTCGACCGAGCCGACGGTCTCGCGCACCCCGGAGAGCAGGGGGAGCATGTTGCGGGCGAAGAAGCGGCCCGCGGCGATCTTGCCCTCGTAGAACGGGACGTCGCGGTCCGAGGCGCCGCCGGCCAGCGCGGCGGTCGCGATGTCCGCGTGGTGCAGGAGCAGCCAGCCGATGAGCAGGTCGCCGCAGGCCATGAGGAACGGCACCGAGCCGAGCCCGACGCGGTACAGCTCCGGCGGCGTCTCCTGCGCGGCCATCAGGTACCCGGTGAGGGAGCCGACCATCGCCTGCACGTCGGCCAGTGCCGTGGCGAGCAGCGCACGCTCCTCGGCGAGCTGGTCGCCCTCGGGGGCCGCGTCGATCGTCTGCTGGATCTGCCCGAAGAGGTGGGTCAGGGCGACGCCCTGGTCCCGCACGATCTTGCGGAAGAAGAAGTCCTGCGCCTGGATCGCCGTCGTCCCCTCGTAGAGGCTGTCGATCTTGGCGTCGCGGATGTACTGCTCGATCGGGTAGTCCTGCAGGTAGCCGGAGCCGCCCAGGGTCTGCAGCGACTCGCTGAGGACCGCGTAGGCGCGCTCGGAGCCGACGCCCTTGACGATCGGCAGCAGCAGGTCGTTGACGCGGGCGGCCATCTCGTGGTCGGCGCCCGACACCACCTCGGCGCCCTCCCAGTCCTGGTGGGCGGCGGTGTACAGGTACACCGCGCGCAGGCCCTCGGCGTACGCCTTCTGCGTCATCAGCGACCGGCGCACGTCGGGGTGGTGCATGATCGTCACGCGCGGGGCCGTCTTGTCGGCCATCTGCGTGAGGTCGGCGCCCTGGACGCGCTCCTTGGCGAACTCCAGCGCGTTGAGGTAGCCGGTCGAGAGGGTGGCGATCGCCTTGGTGCCGACGAACATCCGCGCGTGCTCGATGACCTCGAACATCTGGGCGATGCCGCGGTGCACGTCGCCGACGAGCCAGCCCTTGGCCGGGATGCCGTTGTCGCCGAAGGCCACGTCACAGGTGGCGGAGGCCTTCAGGCCCATCTTGTGCTCCACACCGGTGACGAACACGCCGTTGCGCTCGCCCGGCTCGCCCGTCTCGTCGTCGAAGTGGAACTTGGGGACGAAGAAGAGGCTGAGGCCACGGGTGCCCGGGCCGGCGCCCTCGGGGCGGGCCAGCACGAGGTGGAAGATGTTCTCGAACAGGTCATCGGAGTCGGCGGAGGTGATGAACCGCTTCACGCCGTCGATGTGCCACGAGCCGTCGTCCTGCTTGACCGCCTTGGTGCGGCCGGCGCCGACATCGGAACCGGCGTCGGGCTCGGTGAGGACCATGGTGGAGCCCCAGCCGCGCTCGGCGGCGAAGGTGGCCCACTTCTGCTGCTCCTCGGTGCCCAGGTTGTGCGTGATCTGCGCGAAACCGGCGCCGCCGCCGTACATCCAGACGGCGGGGTTGGCACCGAGCACGTGCTCGTGGATGGCCCACACCAGGATTCGGGGCATCGGCATGCCGCCGAGCTCCTCGCTGACGCCGACGCGGTCCCAGCCGCCGTCGATGAAGGCCTGCACCGACTTCTTGAAGTTCTCGGGTAGGGACACCGTGTGGGTCTCGGGATCGAAGACCGGCGGGTTGCGGTCGCCCTCGACATAGGAGGCCGCGATCGGGCCTTCGGCGAGGCGGGCCGACTCGGTCAGCATCTCGCGGACGGTGTCGGCATCGAATTCGCTGTACTCGCCCTGGCCGAGCGCCTTGTCGAGGCCAAGCACCTCGAACAGATTGAAGACCTGGTCACGAACGTTGCTCTTGTAGTGGCTCACTATTCCTCCTCGATGAGAACGCCACTTGTGGTTGGGTACTCGGTTCTAAGTTACCCACCAGTAACGTGGCTAACTATACCGTCCGGTAACTTCAAATCAAGCCAGTGTGACGTAGATTTCATCACCTAACTAACCCGACGGTTGGTCGGCACCCGGGTCCACCGCTCCGATGCGGTCTGAGCTGGGGATTTAGGGTAGACGCCCGGTTTCGCCGGCCACGGCCACCGACTCCCGATCAGTGGGATTCGCACGGGTGACAGTGGCCATGGGCGCCGGTAGGGTTGCCTTGATCGTGACCTGAGCGAGAGCGGGAGATGACCAGCACGGACCTCAGCCCCGCCTCCCTGCGGGAGGCGTTCGGCCACTTTCCCACTGGCGTCATCGCCATCGCCGCCGAAGTCGAAGGAACCCGGGTCGGACTGGCCGCCAGCACGTTCGTTCCGGTCTCGCTGGACCCGCCGCTGGTGTCGTTCTGCGTCCAGAACACCTCGGAGACTTGGCCGAAACTTCAGGATGTCCCGGTGCTGGGCATCAGCGTGCTCGGCGAGGCCCACGACACGGCGGCCCGCACGCTGGCCGCCAAGACCGGCGACCGCTTCGCCGGTCTGGAGACGGAGTCATCGGAAGCCGGCGCCGTCTTCGTCAAGGGCACGTGCGTGTGGCTGGAGAGTGCGATCGAGCAGACCGTGCCCGCCGGCGACCACACCATCGTGATCCTGCGGATCAGCAACATCACCGTGCACGGCGACGTGCCGCCGATCGTGTTTCACCGCAGCACCTTCCGCAGGCTGGGCAACTAGCCCAGCCCATCGGAGGCAGACCGTCAGGGTCGCTCGGCGAGTTCGCCGCGATAGCCGTCGATGCGCCGCTCGATCTCGGCGGCATCATCGGGGCGGCCCTCCTTGCGCGCGAGGTCGGCGCGCGCGGAGAGCTCACGGATCGCGGTGCGAATCTCGTTGACGCTGTGGGTGGTTCCCATGAACCGCAGGCTACCCCGATGCGGTCCAACATCAACGCAATGCGGGAAATCCTGCGGGATCCCGCGAACCGACCTCAGTTCGAGCGCTTGAACAGCTTGTTGCCGAGCCACACCACCGGGTCGTACTTGCGGTCCGCCACGCGCTCCTTCATCGGGATGAGCGCGTTGTCGGTGATCTTGATGTGCTCGGGGCACACCTCGGTGCAGCACTTGGTGATGTTGCACATCCCCAGGCCATGCTCGGCCTGGGCGGAGTCCGTCCGCTCACCGACGTCGAGCGGATCCGACGCGAGGTGGGCACGATCGTGTTCGAGGCCGGGGCCGGCCGCAGCGAGCGGCTGGTGGCGCTCGACATCGACACGTGGAACGAGCGCCAGCTCACGTCCACACCGGGCCACACGCCCCGGCTGTCTCCCGACGGATCCCTGCTCGCCTACACCGCCGAGCAGCCCGACGATCCCGACGGCCTGCACGACGTCGTCCACGTCCTCTCGATGGTGGACGGGACCGATCGCGTCCTGACCCGCGGCGG
>CAZXNX010000178.1:0-4376 GCA_964642225.1 uncultured Solirubrobacteraceae bacterium
GAAGCCTGGGTTGATAACCAAGGGCTGTGAATGTTCATCCGCCGTCGCGTTCCGGAACAGGGGCCGCTCAAGGCTGACGTCATTGGCGTGGGCGCTTTTGGCCGTCACCACTGCGCCAAGTACCGGGCGATCCCGGGCGTCGAGCTGTTCGCCGTCGCCGACACCAGCCCCGAAATCCGTCACACCGCCGCCGCCCAATATGGCGTCTTGGCCGTCGCCGACTGGCGCGAACTGCTGGGCAAGGTCGATCTGGTGTCGATTTGCTCGCCCGCCGTCACCCATGCCGCCATCGTGCGCGCCTTCCTCAATGCCGGCGCCCATGTGCTGGTGGAAAAGCCCATCGCCACCACCATGGCCGAAGCCGACGAACTGGTCGCCCTGGCGCGCAAGACCGGCCTGACCCTCACGGTCGGCCATCAGGAACGTTTCGTCTTCGCCCGTACCGGCTTGCTGGACCAGGATGTGCAGCCGCTGGAAATCCAATGCTGGCGCCGGGGCCCCTGGACCGGCCGCGGCGACGAGCTGCAGTTCCGCGGCCACGGCGTGCCCGGCGCGCTGCGCATCCACTTCGTCCGCGTGCCGCCCGCCCGTACGGGCATCCGGGCGGGCATCGCCTCCACCCGCTCCGCGCTGACGCCGGTCAGCGCCCACGGCTCGCCGGCGATGATCATGCGGGCCGGCTGGGCCACCAGCAAGGTGGCGCCGCGCAACGACCCGTCGTACGGCCGCGTGGACATGGCCTTCGTCCACCACACCGAGACCGGCAACGACTACTCACCGGAGGAGTCGCCCTCGATCGTGCTGGCCATCGCCCGCTACCACCGGGACACCAACGGCTGGAGCGACATCGGCTACAACTTCCTCGTCGACCAGTACGGCACGATCTTCGAGGGTCGCGCCGGCGGGATCGACAAGGCCGTCATCGGCGCGCAGGCCCAGGGGTACAACTCGTTCTCCACGGGCATCTCCTGCATCGGCAGCTTCATGACCGCCGCGCTGCCCGACGCGGCGATGAAGTCCGTCGCGCGGCTCATCGCCTGGAAGCTCCAGCTCCACGGCGCGCCGGTCGGCGGCTCGCTCGTGGTGACCTCCGGTGGCGGCTCACTCAACGCCCACCCCTACGGCGAGAGGGTCACGATGCACCGGATCGCCGGGCACCGCGACGGCGACTCGACCGACTGCCCCGGCAACAAGCTCTACAAGCAGCTCCCCGCGCTGCGCACGCTGGCCGAGAGCTACGCGGGGGAGGCGCCGTCGACGCCGGCCGGGAAGGCGAAGCTGTCGCTCGTGTCCGACCGCACCGTCGCCGCCTACGGCACCGCGGCCGCCGTGCACGGCACGCTGACCGACGCCGCCGGCAAGCCCGTGTCGGGCAAGCGGATCGCGGTGGAGAAGCAGGGAGCGTCGAAGCGGTGGGCGCGCCTGACCGTGGTGCGCAGCGGCTCCGACGGCTCCTGGTCGGCGGCCGTGACCTGGAAGGCCACCGGGCGCCTGCGGGCGCGCGCCACCGTGGCCGGCCACTCGGTCGTCTCGCCGCTGGTCACCATCACCGCCGCCACCAGCCTGGTGCCGGGACGGCTGCCCTCCAAGGTGCTGTCCAACGCGCCGGTCGTGGTGACCGGCACGGTGCGGCCCGCCACCGCGGTGAAGATCGTCCTGGAGAAGCAGCTGGCCAGCGGCCGCTGGGCCGCGGCGGGCACGCGGACCGTCACGCCCACGTCGCGCGGCGCCTTCCGCAGCACGTTCCGGTTCGCGGGCCCGGCGCGCTACCGGATCTCCCTGGCCGCCGCGGGCGCCACCCGCACCGCTCCCGCGACGGTGCGCGTCACCGGCGTGGCCAGCAAGTCCGGCGGCGCCTCCGCGGCGCTGTAGGACCTGCCGCGCTCAGCAGCGGTGCTGCGGCGCGGACGTGGGGGAGGCCTGGATCTCCAGCAGCGCCCCGGGGTCGTGGTCGACCTGCAGGGTGGTGTGCTCGAGGCCGAACTCGTCGTGCAGTCGCTGCTCGACGACGCGGCGCACCGCGTGGCAGTCCTCGTCGGCGCCCACGATGAGGTGGGCCGACAGCGCGGTGAAGCCGTTGCTGACCTCCCACACGTGCAGGTCGTGCACCTCGATCACCCCGGGGGTGCTGACCATGGCCGGGCCGATCGTCTGCGGATCCGAGGAGGCGGGGGCGGCCTCGAGCAGGATGCGCCCCGAGGCGCGGACCAGCCCGACGCCCGAGAACACCATGGGGATGGCGATGAGGAGGGAGGCGATCGCGTCCGCGCGGTCGAAGCCCCACACCCAGATGAGCACCGCGGCCACCGCGGTGCCGATCGACGAGTAGGCGTCGATGAGGTTGTGCTGGAAGGCGCCCTCGACGTTGAGGCTCTCGCGGTTGGCCTTGGCCAGGAACCACGCGGCCAGCAGGTTGACGAACAGGCCGGCGATGCCCACCGCGAACATGAGGGGCGCCTCGACGCTGGGCGGGTCGGCCAGGCGCTGGATGCCCTCGTAGACGATCCACACCGCGAGGACCAGCAGGGCGAACCCGTTGACCAGGGCCGAGAGGATCTCCGCCCGGCGGTAGCCGAAGGTCATGGAGCCGCCGGGATGGCGGCGGGCGAGGTTGGCGGCGACGAGGGCCAGGCCGATGGCCGCCGCGTCGGTGAGCATGTGGGCGGCGTCGGAGAGCAGCGCCAGGGAGTCGGCCAGGATGCCGGTCGCGACCTCGACCAGCATGAAGGCGAGGTTGACGGCGAGGGCCCAGGCCAGCCACCGGGGGACGGCGTCGTCGGCGATGGCGTGTGAGTGGCCGCCTCCTGCGTGGTCGTGGTCGTGCCCGGCCATGGGGCCAGTATCGCACCGGTCCGAGGCACGGTCCGCTCCCAGTTTCTAAGACTGATTCCTATTCTTGGCTATACTCGCGGCGTGCGTTCCCTCGCCCCACCGCGCCTGCTCCTCCCCGTCTGCGCCCTGCTCGCCACCGCCGTCGTCGTGGCCGCTTGCGGGACGAGCACGACGGGCACCGGGGGCGCGGGCGCCGACGTGGTGGCCAGCACCACCCAGCTCGGTGACCTCGCCCGGGTGATCGGCGCCGGCCGGGCCGACGTGCACCAGATCCTGCGCCCCAACACCGATCCGCACGAGTACGAGCCGCGCCCGGACGACGTCAAGGCGACGGCCGGCGCCCAGGTGGTCCTGCGCAGCGGTGACGGGCTGGACACCTGGGTGGACGACGTGGTGGCCCAGTCCGGCAGCGACGCGCGGGTCGTCGACGTGGGTGCCCGGGTGCCGGAACGCCTGCCGGGCGAGGCGGGCGGCGCCGAGGCGTCGGCGGTCGACCCCCATTGGTGGCACGACCCCCGCAACGTCGCCGCCGCGGTCGGGGCCATCCAGGCGGAGCTGACCCGCGCCGACCCCGCCGGCCGCGCCACCTACGCGGCCAACGCCCGCGCCTACCTGGCTCGGCTGCGCGTGCTCGACGCCGGGATCCGCGCCTGCGTGGCCCGGATACCCCCGGCGCAGCGCAAGCTCGTCACCGACCACGACGCCTTCGGGTACTTCGCCCGCCGCTACGGCCTCGACGTGGTCGGCGCGGTCATCCCGTCGCAGAGCACCAGCGCGCAGCCGTCGGCGCGGGAGCTGCGCGACCTCGTCCGGACGATCGAGTCCGAGCACGTCCGCGCGGTGTTCCCCGAGCGCTCGGTCAACCCCAAGCTCGCCGAGGCGATCGCGGCGCAGACGGGCGCTCGCGCCGACCTGCGCCTCTACGGCGACACCCTCGGGCCCGCCGGCTCCTCCGGCGCGAGCTACCTGACGATGGAGCGGGCCAACGCCGACGCCATCGTCGACGGGCTCTCCGGCGGGCGCGTGCGCTGCCCCATCTCTGCCCTGGGCCGGTCGTAGGATGCTCGCCACGGTGATCGACGACCTCGCCCTGCCCTTCGTGCAGCGCGGCCTGCTCGAGGTCGCGGTGCTCGCCGTCGGGGCCGGCCTCATCGGCACCTGGATCGTCCTGCGCAGCCTGTCCTTCTTCGCCCACGCGGTGGGCACCGCCGCCTTCCCGGGGCTGGTGCTCGCCGAGGGCCTGGGCTTCGCGGCCGTGCTCGGCGCCTTCGGCACGGCTCTCATCGTCGCCGGGCTCGTCTCCTGGCTGGCCCGGCGCGAGCGCGACCGCCAGGACGCGCTCACCGCGCTCGTCCTCGTCGCGGCGCTCGCCGTCGGGGTCGTGCTCGCCAGCGACGTGTTCCACTCGGCGGCCCGGGTGGACGCGCTGCTGTTCGGCAGCCTGCTCACCATCGACGGGGGCGACATCGCGCTCGCGGCAGCGGCCAGCGCGGTGGTGCTCGTGGCCTCCCACGTCCTGGGCCACCACTGGCTGGCCACCGGGT
>CAZXNX010000178.1:4386-5470 GCA_964642225.1 uncultured Solirubrobacteraceae bacterium
CGATCTGGCGACCGTGCGTGGCCGATTGGGATTGCCGGTCGAGCGCGACCTGCACGAGGCGGGCGGGAGCGGGGCGCGCAGTGACGCCGTGCTGCTCGTGCTCATTGCCCTCGTCGCGGTCGCCTCGCTCGCCGCGGTCGGCGCGCTGCTGGCCACCGCGCTGCTCATCGTGCCCGCCGCGACGACCCGGCTGGTCTGCTCCCGCATGCGCGCCTGGCAGCTCTCCACCGTCGCTCTCGTGCTGGGGGAGGGGACGGCGGGGATGCTGCTGGCGGTCCAGTGGAATGCGCCGCCCGGGGCCACGATCGCCGTGCTCACCGGCGTGGTGTTCGCCCTCGTGGCCACCGGCCGGGCCCTGCGCCGGCCGGCCTCCGCGGCGGTGACCCCATGAGCGGCCAGGTGCTCGTGCGCTGTCAAGGGCTCTCCGTGGCCTATCCCGGGCGCCCGCCCGCGCTGACCGGAGTGAGCTTTACGGCGGCCGCCGGGACGCGGGTCGCCGTCCTGGGACCCAACGGCGGCGGCAAGACGACGCTGTTCCGGGCACTCCTCGGCGAGCTGCCGCCGGCCGCCGGCACACTCGAGGTGGCCCGCTGTGCCGTCGTGCCTCAGACCGAGCGCTCGCGCCTGGACTTCCCGGTGAGCGCGCTCGACGTGGCCGTCATGGGCGCGCTGACGCGCCTGCCGTGGTGGCGCCGGCCGGGCCGCGCCGAGCGGGCCGAAGCGGCCACCGCGCTGGAGCGCGTCGGGCTCGGTGACCGGATCGACCACACGTTCGGCGACCTCAGTGGCGGGCAGCGCCAACGCGTGCTGGTGGCCCGGGCCCTGGTGCAGGATGCGCCGGTGCTGCTGCTCGACGAGCCGTTCTCCGGCCTCGACACGGCCAGTGAGGACCAACTGGAGCGATTGCTCGCCGACCTCGCCGCCGAGGGACGAACGCTGCTCATCGCCACCCACGACGTCGAGCAGGCGCGCGCCTGGGATCTCGTGCTGTGCCTCAACCACCATCAGGTCGCCTTCGGGAAGCCCGAGGTGACACTCGGCCTGCCGGTGCTCGAAGAGACCTACGGCGGGGCGCTCATGGCAC
>CAZXNX010000179.1:0-5445 GCA_964642225.1 uncultured Solirubrobacteraceae bacterium
ACATCGCACAGGGAAAGCGCATCGGGAAGCCGGACGGTTCCTTCGCCACGCGCGCGAAGAACCTCTCCTTCGACGCCGACATCATCATGGCGACATCGACCTACTATACGGGAAAATCGAAAGCGATCCGCCTCGGGATGGCGGGCGGGGTCGCGATGTCGGCCGGCCTGCCCGTCCTCATGCGCCGCCGGTTGCGGCGGCGGATCGCCGCACAGCCCGGCTAGGGCACCAGCGCGACCGCGGCCTCGGGCGTGGCCACGCGGAAGCTGAAGCTCTCCTCGATGTAGAGGTGAACGGCCTCGGCGTCGTGGTGGTCGTACCCGACGGACAGGTCCTGCCCCGACTCGAGCAGGAAGTCGCCGCCCCGGAGGCTGAGCACCACCGCGCCCTCGACGCCCGGGGCCCACACGATCGGGCCGCCGAGGATCTTGCGCAGGTGGTCCAGCAGCGGGTAGCCGCCGTGCTCGGTCGTCTCCACGACACCGGTGTGGGCCTCGGAGCCCAGGGCGATGGAGTACGGCCCGCCGACCCCGGCCTGCAGCAACAGCTGCACCGCCTTGGCGACGTGCCGCGGGTAGTCGTCGAAGCCCTCGCCCAGCGCGATGTCGTCGTGGACGGTCGTCTCGGTGACGCCGGCGATGGCCGCCTCGGCCCAGCCGTGGAAGACGGCGCGGTTCTCGGCCCGCGCCAGGCGCATCGCCGCCGCGTCGAGGTCGGCGAAGTCGACGTCGGCCGCACCGCGGTCGCCGTCGGCCAGCTCGGCGCGCGAGACGGTGAAGGGCGCCCGCAGCTCCACGAGCGGCAGGACGCGGCGCTGGGCCGCCTGCAGCCCGTCGACGGGCGTGCCGGCGACGTCCTGGATCCGGCCCAGGTTGGTGGCAGAGTGCTCCCAGCCGTGCGGGCCGGCGAAGTCGACCAGCCGCCGTGCGGCCAGCGCGCCGGACAGGCGCTCGCGCGCCTCGTCGTCCAGCAGCGCCCAGCCGGTGTCGGTGATCGGCGCGTGATCGCGCAGAAGATGGTTCACAGGCCGGCCCCCCTCAGGCTGCCGATGCCGAGCGACCCGTCCGACCGCTGGCCCGGCCCGGCCGGTGCGACGTCGCCGTCGTCGTCACCGGCGGCCGCTTCGGCCGCCTCGCCGTGCTCGACGATGTCGCCGTCCTGGAAGAGGACGCCCTCGGCGATCTGCCGCCACTTGGGCGTGCGTCGCAGCAGGAACTCCAGGTCCATGGCGAAGTGCTTGAACTCCTCGCCCTGCGCGTCGGCCATGATCGCCCGCGCGTCCGGGTCATCCTCGAGCGACATGCGCTGGGCGTACCAGCCGATCGCCTCGGCCTCCTCGGTGAGCGAGGTGCACATCCGCGCGAAGGTGCGCGTCTGCGGCGACAACTCCTCCGGCGGCTCGTGGTACTGGTCGAATCCCATCGGTCCTCCTGGCGGTGATCGCGGACCCCGGCACGACGGCGCTGCCGGGTGGTCAGGTCGATCTACCCGCCGGGTCGCGTGGGAAACCCTGGCGCGTTCGGGGTGCCTGGGCGCGTTCGGACTCGCGAATGGCGCGACGGCGCTCGTTGGCGCGTGGCCATCGTCATCAGGCGTAGAAAAACACGTGGTTTCTGTGCGCGCTCCCGCTAGGATCTGGCACATGCACGGTCCAGCTGTCGTATCCCATGATGTGTCGATCCCGCTCGCGGCCGGGCGGCCCGACGTGATCGACGAGACCTTCGAGGGTGAGGTCACCCTCATCAATCTCGCGACCGGGCTGTTCTACGGCCTCGACGCCCACGCCAGCGCGGTGTGGCTGCAGGTCCGCGACGGACGCCGGCCCGACGCGGTCGTCGACACGCTCGCGGAGGCCTACGGCGAGCCCGCCGACGCGCTGCGCGAACCGGTGCTGGAGTTCCTCACCCGGCTGCGCGAGGAGCAGCTCCTGGTCCCCACCGAGGTCGAGGCGCCGCCCGTGCCCGCCGCGGCGCCTGGGCCCTGGGCCGCGCCGGGGCTGCAGCGGTTCTCCGACATGCAGGACCTGCTGCTGCTCGACCCGGTGCACGACATCGAGCTCGACGCCAACGGCTGGCCCATCCCCCGGGACCAGGCGGCCGACGCCACGCCGGCCTGAGCTGTGGAAGAACAGACGCTCGCGGCGTTCATGGACGCCGCGCGGGACGCGCACGCGCACGCCGCGGCGCGGACCGGCACCATCGACACCGAGATCGCGCTCGGGCCCGCCCGGGCAACGGTGCGGGCGTGCGGCACGCCGCTGCACGAGCGCCTCACCGAGATGCTCGTCCTGCCCTCGGGCCAGGCGCCCCGCGACGGCGCCCGGGCCGAGATCCTCGCGTTCGACACCGCCACCAGCGGCGTCCCGATGCCGGCGCCCCCATGGACGCCCGCGGCGTACCGGCCCGGTTGCGAGGTCGAGGGGCTGCGCCACGGTCGCTTCCTGGGCAGCTACATGATCGACCACGCGGCGCTGACGATCTACGACCGCGAGCGGGCGTTCGGGATCTACTGGGCGCTTGACGCGCCCGCGCTGGGCGCGTGCCAGGAGGCCGCCCCGCTGCGCAACGTGCTGCGCTGGATCGCGATGGACGCCGGGGCCCACCTCGTCCACGCCGCAGCGGTCGGGGACGGCGACGACGGCGTCCTCGTCCTCGGTGCCAAGGGCGCGGGCAAGTCCACCACCAGCCTCGCCGCCATGTTGCAGGGCCTGACCTTCGTGGCCGACGACTTCTGTCTCCTGGACGACACGGATGGGGCGTGGCGGGCGACCCCGCTGACGCACACCGCCCGCGTCACCGACGAGACGCTGGCCCTCCTCCCCGCGCTGCGCCATCGGATCACCAACCACGGCGCACCGGCCGACCACAAGGCGGAGATCACCGTGGCCGACCACCTGGCCGAGGGGCTGGCCATCCGGGCCCTCACCACGCCGGTGCGCGCCGCGGTCACGGGCCCCGCCCGCCCGGTCGACCGCACCACGTTCGTGCGGGCCGTCCTGGCCGGCACGGTCGGGGTGTTCGCGGGCATGGGCCAGGAGACGCTGGCCCTCCTCGTGCGGCTCAGCGAGGAGCTGCCCTGCTTCGCGCTCCCGATCGGGCCGGAGCTGCGGGGCGCGGGCTGGACCGTGGCCGAGCTCGTGCACGCGACCGCGCAGGTCCCCGCATGAGCACCCGCGACCTCAGCGTGATCATGGCCGCCCACGACACCGAACTCTTCATCGGCGAGGCGATCACCAGCGTGCTGGAGCGCGCCGACCGGCTGCTGGAGCTCATCGTCGTCGACGATGGCTCCACCGACGGCACCGCGGCGGTCGCGGCGGCCTTCGGCGAGCCCGTGCGGGTCATCCGCCAGGAGAACCGCGGGGCGGCGGGCGCGCGCAACACCGGCCTGGCCGCCGCGCGCGGCGCGTTCATCGGGTTCCTGGACTCCGACGACCTGTGGGTCGCGGGCCACCCCGACCTGCGCCTGGCCGCGCTGGACGGGGACCCGGGGCTGGCGGGCGTGTTCGGCAACGCCCGCTTCTTCGTCGCGGCCGGAGACGAGGCGCCCGAGGCGGTGCTCGACACGGTCACGGCCTCCCAGCTGGGCACGCTCATCCTGCGCCGCGCGGTGTTCGACACCGTCGGCACGTTCAACGAGGCGTTCGACCTCGCCGAGGACATGGACCTCATCAGCCGGATCCGCGAGGCGGGCCTGTCGCTCGCGAACCTCGACACGCGGGTCCTCCTGGTGCGGCTGCGCCCGGGGAGCCTCACCCGCGACCGCGAGGCGGTGCTGCACGGCTGGATGCAGGCCGGCCGCGCGGCCATGAGGCGTCAGCGCGAGCGGGAGGGCAGCGAGGGATGACCGCCGCGGAGATCACGGTGATCGTGCCGGTGCGCAACGGCGCGCGCTACCTCGGCGAGGCGCTCGACAGCCTGCGCAACCAGACCCTCGCGCCCACCGCGATCGTGGTGGTCGACGACGGCTCCACGGACGGCAGCGGCGACCTCGCCCGCGCCGCAGGCGCCCAGGTCGTGCCGGTGGGCGACGCCGCGACGGGGGTCGGCGTCGGCGCGGCGCGCAACGCCGGTGTCCCCCTGGCCCAGACCGAGCTGCTGGCGTTCCTGGACGCCGACGACCTGAGCGTGCCGGACCGCTTCGCCCGGCAGGTCGCGGCCCTGCGGGAGGACCCGTCGCTCGACGGCGTCCTGGGACACATCCGCCAGTTCCTCTCCCCCGACCGCGTCGACGAGCTCGCCGGCCGCCACGCGGTGCCGGCGGACCCGATGCCGGGGTGGCACGCCGGCGCGCTGCTCATCGACCGCGAGCGCTTCCTGGCGACGGACGGCTGGGCCGACGACCCGGCGGCGCACGATGCCTTCGACTGGTTTGCCGTGGCACGGGAGCAGGGCCTGACCCTGCGGATGCTCGACGACGTGATCATGGAGCGACGCATCCACGGCGACAACCTCACGCTGCGGGCCCGAGATGAGCTGCACACGCGCTACCTGCAGTCGGCGCGCGCGGCGATCCGGCGCCGGGCGGCATCGACGTGAGCCGCGCGACGCTCGTGGGCGGGCGCATGCGCCCCGAGGCCCAGTTCGACCTCCTGCTGCGCGCCACGCTGGGGCCGCTTGACGAGGCGGCCGACGCCCTGCAGTGGTGGCGGGCGCGCGAGGACCTCTCCGACCCGGACATGGGTGTGCTGCGGCTCATGCCGCTGCTCGGCGAGCGCGTCGCCCTGCTCGCTCCGGACGACGAGGAGCTGCGCCGCAAGGTCGCGCACGTGAGCCGCTTCGCCTGGCTGCGCGGCCAGCTGATGCTCACCCGGACGGCGCCGGGCGTCGCCGCGCTGCAGGAGGCGGGGATCCAGGTGCTGCTCATCAAGGGCGCCGCGCTCATCCAGATCCCCGGTGTCGAGCGGCGTCTGCGGATGATGGACGACCTCGACGTGCTCGTGCACCCCGCGGACGTGCCGGCCGCCTCCCGGGTCCTGACGGACGGCGGCTTTCGCCCGCACCTGGAGCCCACCAGCGACGAGGAGCTCCTGCGCCTCATGCCCGGCCTGCACGCGCTGCCGTTCGGCGAGCAGGGCAGCGAGATCGACCTGCACTGGCACGCCCTGCACACCAACCGCCACCCGGCGCTGGACCGGAACTGGTGGGACCACGCCGTCCCGGCGCGCATCCTGGACGTGCCCACGCTGGCCGCCGCGCCGTCCGACGTGCTCGTGCAGGCGATCGGCCACGGTGCCCGCTGGGCGCTCGACGCCGCCCCCCGCTGGGTGGTGGACGTGGCGATGCTCCTCCAGGCTGCCGGCGACACCCTCGACTGGGACCGCGTGGTGGACCGTGCCCGCGCCGCGCGGCTGGCCGCCGTCGTCGCCGACGCGCTGGAGTACGTCCAGGACGCCACCGGCCTGGCGGCGCCCCCGCCGGCACTGGCGGCGCTGCGCGCCCAGCC
>CAZXNX010000180.1:0-5427 GCA_964642225.1 uncultured Solirubrobacteraceae bacterium
CATGTTCTCCACGCCGAGCCCGTTCATCGTGCTCGTGTTCTTCATGCTCGGCTCCTTCCTCATCGCGGTGCCGACCGGCGTGAAGATGTTCAACTGGATCGCCACGATGTGGCGGGGATCCATCGAGTTCAAGACGCCGATGCTCTTCGCCACCGGCTTCCTCGGGATCTTCCTCATCGGCGGCATCACCGGCATCTTCCTGGCGGTCTTCCCGGTCGACTGGCAGCTCACCGACACCTACTTCGTGGTGGCCCACCTGCACTACGTGCTGATGGGCGGCGCCGTGTTCGCCATCTTCGCCGGCATCTACTACTGGTTCCCGAAGATGAGCGGCCGGATGCTCTCCGAGGGCCTGGGCAAGGCGTCGTTCTACACGATGTTCGTCGGCTTCAACGTGACGTTCCTGGTCCAGCACACCATCGGCCTGGACGGCATGCCGCGACGGGTCTACGAGTACCCGGACGTCGGCAACCTCGTGGTCCTCAACCAGATCTCCACGGTCGGCGCCTTCGTCCTCGCCATCGGCATCCTCCTCACCGTGATCAACGTGCTGAAGTCGGTCAAGAACGGCCCCGTGGCCGGCCCCGACCCGTGGCAGGGCAACACGCTGGAGTGGTTCACCACCTCCCCGCCCCCGGTCAACAACTTCGACGTCGTCCCGCGCGTGCGGTCGGTCGAGCCCATGAAGGACATCCGGGCCCAGGTCGAGCGCAGCGAGCAGGACGAGCGCGAACCGGCGCACGTCTAGCGCGGGACGGGCCCTATGGACGCCGCTCCCACCACCGCCGACCGGACGCTCGACCCCCCGTCGACCGCCGGCCGCGTCCAGCAGGTGGTGCGTGACTACGTCGCGCTGACCAAGCCCAAGGTCCAGTCGCTGCTGATCCTCACGACGGTGTCGGCGATGTACGTCGCCGGGACCCCGGACCTGCTGCTCGTGTTCCTGACCTGCCTGGGCGGCTATCTGTCCGCCGGCGGGGCCGGAGCGGTCAACCACTGGTACGACCGCGACATCGACGCCCAGATGGAGCGCACCGCCGACCGGCCCGTCGCCGCAGGCCGCGTCTCGCCGCGGGCGGCCCTGACCTTCGGCATCGGCCTGGCCGTCCTGTCGTTCGTCCTCATGACGCTGACGATCAACGTGCTGTCGGCCTCCCTGGCGCTGGCCGGCTTCCTGGGCTACGTCTTCGTCTACACGATGTGGCTGAAGCGCACCACGCCGCAGAACATCGTGATCGGTGGCGCCGCCGGCGCCTTCCCGCCCCTCGTGGGCTGGGCAGCGGTCACCGGCTCGATCAGCGGGCTGGCGATCTTCATGTTCGCCATCGTCTTCTTCTGGACGCCCCCCCACTTCTGGGCGCTGAGCATCCTCATGAAGGACGAGTACGCCAAGGTCGGCGTGCCCATGCTGCCCGTCGTGCGCGGCGAGGCCGAGACGCGCAAGCAGATCCTGCTCTACACGATCCTGCTCTACGCGGTGACGCAGCTGCCGTTCTGCGTCGGCGGGCTGGGCGCGTTCTATCTCGTCGCATCGCTCAGCCTCGGCCTCCTCTTCATCGGGGGCGCCGTGCGCCTGTACCGCCGCGCCGATCGCCGTTCGGCGCTGACCCTGTACCTGTACTCGCTGCTCTACCTCGCGCTGCTGTTCGGCGCGATGGTGGTCGACGCCCGGATCTCCTGATGCGCGCCGTCCAGCCCCCGCCCACGCATCCCGCCGATGCGCCCTTCTGGTAGAAAGTCATCATGGATCGCAAGCTCGCCCGCCGGAACATCCGGTCCGCCCTCATCGTCACCGCGGTGGTGGCGATCATGTTCGGCATCTCCTTCGTCGCCGCGGAGCTCTACATCTCATGAGCACGCCTGAGACCGTCGCGTCCGAGGAGACCACCGAGGCGCCCCAGCCGGCCACGCCGCAGCTGCCCGTCGCCGGCGAGGAGATCCACCTCCCCGGCCCCAGCATCCAGCCGCTGCTGCTCACCGTCGGCATCACCGCCATCGTGCTGGGCCTCACGACGTCCTTCTTCGTCCTGGGAGCGGGCCTCGTCCTGAGCGTCGCCGTCATCGTCCGCTGGATCGCGGACACGCGCCGGGATATCTCGCACCTGCCCGCCGACGGCGGGCACTGACCTCAGGCGCTGGTCGAGGCGCCGGAGGGCACCTCGCAGGCCGCGCCGTCCCCGGTCCAGCTGCGCACGATGTCGCGGACAGAGATCACGCCGACCAGCTCACCGCGGTCGAGCACGATGAGGTGGCGGAAGCCGCCGCGCGTCATCGCCGAGGCGGCCTCCTCCAGGGACCAGTCCGGATGCGCGTAGACGACGTGATGCGTGAGGTGCTCGCCGACGAGCTCGGTGTCCGGGTCCTCCCCGCGGCCCACGGAGTCCAGGAGGTCGCGCTCGGTGAAGATCGCCGGGCCCGCCCCGTCGGGGTCGAGCACCACGGCCGCACCGATGTGTCGGTCGGCCATCATGCGGGCCGCCTGCCGCAGGGTGTGGCCGGGGCCCACCGCCAGCGCCAGTTGCGTCATCGCCTCGCGTACTTCCATCGCCGGTCTCCTCACCGAGTTTGCAACGTTTGTCGCAAGCTAACGCCTCCGGCCGGGCGGTGCAAGGAACCGGGCGCCGCAAAGCCGCATCACCACAGCGATAGAGGCCAATGTGCCATCTTGGCGCGTTGACGTTCGGTTACACATCCGGTCAGATGGGCAAGACGTAGAGCACAAGATGCAACGATCCAGCACAATCCACCACCGCACGCTCCTCTTCGAGGACGCCGTCGCGATCGTCGAGAACGAGTACGCGCAGGACCTCTCGCTCGACCAGATCGCGCACCGCGTCGCCTCGTCCCGGCGTCAGCTGCAGCGTGCCTACAACGAGATCGGCGACACGACGTTCCGTGAGCACATGACGGCCGTGCGCATGGAACGGGCTGCCGCGATGCTGAGCTCCTACGGGCTCACCGTCCGGGAGATCGCCCATCGTGTGGGCTATCGCCAGCCGGCCCAGTTCGCCAAGGCGTTCCGGCGGCACTACGACATGGCCCCCTCGGAGTACCGCGAGGCCCAGCGTCGTGACGTCGCACAAGAACGCGCGGCGTAGCGCGCATCCCCCGGCGGCCTCGTGAGCCCCACGGCCGGCCTCTGGCCGGTCGGCTTGCGCATGGACTTCCGCCTTCTCCAGACACACCCGTATTCGGGTCGGGGCGTGGGCTGACGGCCTCGCCGACGGGCCGGCGGAACGGTCTCGGCGCACCGGCGGCGGCCAATTCTTTGCGTCGCGTCTGTCGTTCCGCATAGGATCTCGCCGGCATGGGAGAGCACAGGAATCGGGCAACCGCCAAACGCGACGTACCAGTGATGCTCGCGATCGGCCTGATTGCCTCATTGGCAGGCATCGCACTGGGGCTCGCCATCGACTGGTTCCCCGCGCAGGCCTCCAAGCAGGCCGACTCAATCGACACGTTGTGGGACGTGCTCATCATCGTCTCGGTCCCCGTCTTCGTGATCGTGTGCTGCGTCGTCGGCTACTCGGTCTTCCGCTTCCGCGCCCGGCCGGGTGAGGAGGAGCTCGACGGCCCGCCGATCCACGGCAGCACGAAGCTCGAGGTCATCTGGACCGCGATCCCCGCGATCCTCATCGCCGGCCTCGTCGTGTACGCCTGGGGCGTGCTGCGCGACATCGAGAAGGCGCCGGCCAGCACCGCCAAGGAGATGCGCGTCGTCGTCCACGGCGTGCAGTTCGCCTGGACCTTCGAGTACCCGGGCATCAAGGTCGCCGGCCAGCCGCTCAAGTCCGACCAGCTCTTCGTCCCCAAGGGCGAGTCCGTCAAGTTCCTCGTCAAGTCCGAGGACGTCATCCACGACTTCTGGGTGCCCGCCTGGCGGATGAAGGTCGACGCCGTCCCCGGCATCACCACGAGCTACCGCATCACCCCCACCCGCCTGGGCACCTACCCGGTCGTCTGCGCCGAGCTCTGCGGCCTGGGCCACGCCTTCATGCGCCAGACCGCTCACGTGCTCGAGCCGGCGGCGTTCGTGAAGTGGGTCGCCACCAAGAAGAAGCCGGCCGTAGCGGCCGGCGGCGGCGGGGCCGCGGGCGGATCGGGCGCCACCGCGTCGATCGACGCCAAGAAGCTCTTCGTCGAGGGCAACGGCGCGGCCACCTCCTGCGGTGCGTGCCACACCCTGGCCGCCGCCGGGACCACCGGCCAGACGGGCCCCAACCTGAACGAGTTCCTGAAGGCCGACACCAAGGCCAAGATCAAGCAGGCGATCGTGGATCCCCAGGCCGAGATCGCCAAGGGCTACGCCGGCGGGATCATGCCTCCCAACTACGCCAGCACCCTGTCGGCCGCCGAGATCGACGCGCTCGTGAACTACATTTACGACGACGCACACGCCGGACGATGATGAGGAGGACGATGCGCTGATGGTCGCCAAGCTCCGTGCCCCAGGCCTGTACCGCGGCTTCGCGTACCTGCTCCTCGGCGTGCTCTTCAGCGCCGGTGTCAGCATCGGCATCCGCGCCGCCTACGGCTACGACCCGCTCGTCGACTCCGAGTCGATCCTGCAGATCTCGATGATCACCGCACCGCTGTTCTTCCTCGTGGGGATCGGCGCCTTCGACTACTGGTTCTACTGGGCCTCCGGCAAGCCCACCGTCCCGGACGACCACTCCGCCCACGGCGCCAAGACGTGGCGCGACTACTTCAAGGTGAACACCGATCACAAGGTGATCGGCATCCAGTACATCATCACCTCGTTCTTCTTCATGTTCATCGGCGGCCTGATGGCCATGCTGATGCGGGCCGAGCTCGCCGCGCCGGGCCGGCAGTTCGTCAACGCCGACACGTTCAACGGCCTGTTCTCGATGCACGCGTCGCTGATGATCTTCCTGTTCATCATCCCCGTGTTCGCGGGCATCGCCAACTACGTGATCCCGCTGATGATCGGCGCGCCGGACATGGCGTTCCCGCGCCTGAACGCGCTGTCCTTCTGGATGCTGCCGATCGCCGGCGTCATGATGATGGCCTCGCTGTTCGCCCCCGGCGGCTCCTTCGCCTCAGGCTGGACGGCGTACGCGCCGCTGTCGGTCGACGCCCCCATCGGCCAGTCGTTCTTCACCATCGCCGTGCAGTTCGCCGGGGCCTCGTCGATCGCCACCGCCCTGAACTTCCTGGTCACGATCATCACCATGCGTGCGCCCGGGATGAGCTTCTTCCGGATGCCGCTGCTGGTGTGGGCCAACTTCTCCACGTCGCTGCTGGTGGTCATCGCCACCCCGTTCATCGCCGCCTCGCAGTTCTTCGTCCTGCTCGACCGGGGACTGGGCTTCAACTTCTTCCAGACCGCCGGCGACGCGGGCGGCAGCGTGCTGATGTACCAGCACGTCTTCTGGTTCTACTCGCACCCGGCGGTCTACATCATGA
>CAZXNX010000181.1:0-5399 GCA_964642225.1 uncultured Solirubrobacteraceae bacterium
CGGGACGGCGAACATCTTCTGGAACAAGCGATCTCGGCCGTCCACGACGCGCGGCCCTCGGCCACGACGGAGCCGATGGCGTTCGCCACCACGGCGCACGAGCGGATCGCGTCGTCGTTGCCCGGGATGACGAAGTCGATGCCGTCGGGGTCGCAGTTGGTGTCGACCACGCCGATGATCGGGATCCGCAGGCGCTTGGCCTCCTGGACCGCGATGACCTCGGTCTTGAGGTCGATGATGAAGATCGCGTCCGGCGGGCGCTGCATGTTCTTCACGCCGCCGAGGTTGGCGCGCAGCTTGGCCAGGTCGGCCAGGGCGCCCATGCGCTCGCGGGTCGGCAGGAGGGCGAGCTGCCCCTCCGTCTCGTACCGCTCCAGGTCGTGCAGCCGCTTGATCCGCAGGCTGATCGTCTGGAAGTTGGTGAGCAGGCCGCCGAGCCAACGGTGGTTGACGTACGGCATGCCGGCCAGCTCGGCCGCGTCCTTGACCGCGTCACGGGCCTGCTTCTTGGTGCCCACGAACAGCACGACGCCGCCGCGGTGCGACAGCTCGGAGACGAACTGCTCGGCGCTGCGCAGCGCCGCCTCGGTCTTGAGGAGGTCGATGATGTAGATCCCGTCGCGCTCGCCGTGGATGAAACGGCGCATCTTCGGGTTCCAACGGCGAGTCTGGTGGCCGAAATGCACGCCGGCTTCCAGCAGCTCACGAAGTCCTGGCCGATCGGCCATGGTGCTACTCCCTTGTGGAATGAAATGGGTGGTACGGCAGCCGCTCGGCGATGCACACGCACCGGCTGATGCCGGTCAGGGTCGTGTGCCGGCCCGAACGGGTTCGGAGACGGATGAACGAGGGATTGTAGCCCGCGCGGCCCGCAGGGGCGTTCAGCGGCCCGCGGCCCGCTCCAGCGCGGCGGCCAGGTCGGCCGGCAGCGGGCTGGTGATGTCGATCGCCTCGCCCGTCATGGGCTGCGCGAAGGCCAGGCGGGTGGCGTGCAGGAACTGGCGGTCCAGGCCGAGCGCCGTGGCGGCCGGCCCCGCGCTGCCCGGCTTCTGCCCGCCGTACTGGGGGTCCCCCACCACCGGATGGCCGATCGCCTGCAGGTGCGTGCGGATCTGGTGGGTGCGGCCGGTGTCGAGCTGCACCCGCAGCAGCGTGGTGCGCGGCAGCGCCCGCTCGATCTCGAAGTGGGTGATCGCGTCGCGCGGGCGGTCGGTGTCGGTGGACATCACCGTGCGGTCGCGGCGGTCGCGGCCGATCGGCGCCTCGATGGTGCCGGTGCGGGCCGGCGGGCGACCCTCCACCAGCGCGAGGTACTCGCGGGTGATCTCGCGGGCCTGCAGCGCCGCCTTCAGGCGGCGGTGGGCCTCCTCCGAGCGGGCCACCACCAGCAGCCCCGACGTGTCGCGGTCCAGCCGGTGCACGATCCCGGGCCGCTCGGCGTCGCCGCCCGCGGCGCGGCCCGCCAGCGCCTGGCTCAGCGTCCCGGACCAGTGGCCCTTGGCGGGGTGCACGACGACCCCCGCCGGCTTGTCGACCACGATGACGTCGTCGTCCTCGTAGGCCACGGTGAAGTCGGCGGGCACCCCCGGGCCGGGATCGGCGGGGACGGCCTCGGGCTCCGTGATCACGATGCGCTCGCCGCCCTGCAGCAGGTGGCTGCGGGCCACCACCGCGCCGTTCACCGTCACCAGCCCGTCCTTGATGAGGCGGGCGGCGCGGGAGCGCGATCCGAGCGGCTCGGCGAGGGCGACGTCCAGGCGGACGCCGGCGGCCTCAGGTGGACTGACGATCTCCATTGCTCCGATCCTCCCGCAACAGCGCGATGATCAGCACCACGACCCCCGCGTTGATCGCGATGTCGGCGACGTTGAAGGCGGGCCAGCTCGTGAACTTGATGAAGTCGGTGACCGCGCCGTCGCGGACGCGATCGAGGATGTTGCCCACGGCGCCGCCGAACAGCAGGCCGGTCGCCAGCCACACCAGCGGCTTGTCCGCGTGGGTGGCGAAGTAGTAGAGCAGCGCGATCAGGGCGATCGTGATGAGCCCCACCACGATCCACGGCTTGCCGCCGAAGGCGCTGAACGCCACGCCGTCGTTGCGGACGTGGACGATGTCGAGGAAGCCGGTGACCTCGCGGCTGGACCCGATCGGGACGTCCTGGCGGGCGATGACCTTGGTCACCTGGTCGAGGATGAGCACGGCGATGGCGACGAGCCCGGCCTTCACGGAGGCCGCCGACGCGGCGGGCGAGACGGTCATCCCGCGATCAGCCCGGTGAGGATGCGCCCGCCGATCGTCAGCGTCAGCAGGGCGAGGATGGGGCTGAGGTCCAACGGCCCGAGCGCCGGGATGAAGCGGCGGAAGATGGCCAGGAACGGCTCGCTCACCTCGCGCAGGAAGCCGAGCACCGCGCTGACGGGCCGGCTGTAGGGCACCCGGCCGCCGAAGTTGAGGAAGATCGACGTGAGCAGGTAGATGAGGATGATCAGCGAGTAGACGTAGATCACCGTGCCGACGTAGCCGGCGATGTCGTCCCGCACGGTGGCGAGGAGCACCGTCGTCACGACGACGGCGGACGCAGCACGGCGTCGATCGCGGCGGCGAACGCCCCGCGGAGCCCGGCGCGCTCGAGGGCGTCGACTCCCCGGGCGGTGGACCCGCCGGGCGAGGTGACCTCCCGGCGGACGGCGAGGGTGTCGTAGTCCCGGGCCGCGATGAGCGCCGCGGTGCCGGCCATGTTCTGCGTGGCCAGCCGGGCGGCCAGCGGCGCGGGCAGCCCATGGCGCACGCCGGCGTCGGTCTGGGCCTCGACGACCAGCGCCATGTAGGCGGGCGCGTTGCTCATCAGCCCCATGGCGACGTCGATCTGGGACTCGGGGAGCACGACGAGCTCGCCCAGGGCCGAGAACGCCTCGCGGACCGCCTCGTCCAGCCCGGGGTCCTGCTCCTCCTGCTCGGCCTGGATGATCACGCCCTGGCGGACCTCCACCGGGGTGGAGGGCAGCAGCCGGTAGACGGGCACGCCCGGGTAGGCGGCGCGCAGGTCGGCCAGCGGCACGCCGCCGAGGATCGAGGCGACGGCGCGGGCGTGCGGGGCGACCAGCTCGGCCACCTCCCGCAGCTGGGCCGGCTTGTGGCAGAGGACGACGAGATCGGACTGCCGCGCCAGCTCCGGGCCGTCGGGCACGGCCAGGCCGTCGACCTGCGCGGCCAGCGCCTGCGCCCGCTCGGGGACGACGTCGGTGATGACCAGCGGCTGGGAGCTGCCCCAGCCCAGGGCCATGCCCCGGGCCATGTTGCCCGCGCCGAGAAGGCCGATGCGGAGGGCCGATGCCCGCATTGCGGGGGTCCGACCAGCCCTAGGACTGGTTGAAGAAGCCCTTTTCGATGAGCTGCGCGCGCTCTTCGGCCGAGATCTCGACGTTGCGCGGCGTCAGCATGAACACCTTGTCGGCGATCCGCTGCATGCCGCCGTCGAGCGCGTAGGTCAGCCCGCTGGCGAAGTCGATGAGCCGCTTGCTCAGGTCCGTGTCGCTCGTCTGGAGGTTGAGCACGACGGGAATCGAGTCCTTGAACTTGTCCGCGACCTGCTGGGCGTCGTTGAAGCTCTTGGGGATCACGAGGTGCACGCGCTGGCCGGTGGCGCCGCCACCGTTGCCGCCGTTGCGCCCGCCGACGGGTCGCAGCACGGCCGTGCGCCGGGCGTTCCCCGGGTCCTCCTCGGCGAAGATGTCGTCGAAGTCGTCGCCGCGACGGCGCCGGGCGGGCAGGCGCCGCACGCTGGTCGCGCGCTCGCGGTAGCGGTCGTCCAGCTCGGCCTCGGGCTCGTAGCCGGGATCGTCGTCGTAGTCGATCGCGGGGTCGCGTGCCTCGGCCAGGCCGAAGTAGACGAGCGCGCCATGCCAGGAGTCGCGGAAAGCCATACGTCGTACAGGTTAGCCCTCAAGGGCCCTTTCCCTGCAACTCCCCGTACAAACGTGTGCCGATCCGCACGATCGTGGCCCCCTCCTCGACGGCCACGACGTAGTCCTGCGTGGTCCCCATGGAGAGCCGCGGGAGCCCGCGCTCGGCCGCCAGGGCGGCCAGCAGCGCGAACCAGGGGCGGTTCTCCTCCGGGCTGGCGGCCAGCGGCGGCATGGTCATCAGGCCGCTCACGCGGGCCGGGCAGCGGGCGATGAACGCGTCCAGGTCGGCGGGGGCGATGCCGCTCTTGTGCTCCTCGCCGGCGACGTTGACCTCGACGAGGACCTCGGTGTCGTCGGTGGCGTGCTTCTCCAGCTCGCGCAGCACGGAGTCCGAGGCGACCGAGTGGATCAGGCGCACCTGCGGCAGGATCGACTTGACCTTGCGGCTCTGCAGATGGCCGATGAAGTCCCAGGTGAACCCGTCCAGCCCGCCCTCCCGGGCCGCCTGCACCTTCTCGGTCAGGGACTGGGCGCGGTTCTCTCCCACCAGCGTGACGCCGGCCTGGGCGAGCACGCCGAGTTCCTCGGTGGCGACGTACTTGACGGCGGCGAGCACCTCCACCCCGGCGGGGTCGCGGCCGGCCCGCGCGCAGGCCGCATCGATCTCGGCCCGGACCTGGGCGAGGTTGCCGGCGACGGTCTCGGCCCGCAGGCCCCGGATCAGCTCCGCCATGTCAGCCCCGCCTGGCGGCCGGTGCGGCCGCGGTCACGCCGGTGGGAGAAGAGGTCGTCGGGGTCCGAGCAGATCGTGCACACCCCCACATCATGGGTCACGGCGACGTCGGCCGCCCGCAGCTGCGCGGCGGCGACCGCCTTGAGGTCGGCGTGGTCCCCCACCCGCACCGGCCGTTCGGCTGTCCCGAGGTGGGCGAAGGCGTCGTGAACCTCCTCCCCCGCCTCGAAGCAGCAAACGCCCGCGGCGGGCCCGATCGCCGCGACGATGTCGGTCGCCCCGAGGTCCCGCAGGGCGCGGACGCCGGCCGCGACGATCCCGCCGGCCAGCGGCCGCCACCCGCCGTGGAGCATGGCGACCGCCTCGGGGGCGACGAGGGCGATCGGCAGGCAGTCGGCCACCCGCACGACACAGGCGACGCCGGGCAGCGACGTGGCCTGCCCGTCGTGGTCGGCCGTGAGCGGATGCAGGGCCTCCTCGGTCGCCGTGACGCGCACGGCGGTCCCGTGGACCTGGCGGTCCTGGGCCCAGCGCTTCCAGGGGACGCCGATCCGTGCGGCGAGCGCGCGGGCCGCCGCGCCCGGCCGCTCGTCCCGGGGGTCGGGCGCGGTGAGGGCCAGGTCGCCGGTCGCCGCGGTGGTGAAGCGCACGCTGCCGCCCGGGAGGTCCAGGGCGATGAGGGTGTCGCGCAGGACGAACGGCGCGGGGAGCTCACGCATCCAGGGCGCTCCGCAGCTGGCTGTCGCGGTCCGGCGCCCGGC